>CAMUGK010000014.1 GCA_947088415.1 uncultured Bacillota bacterium
GTTCGTGGTGTGGCTATGAACCCTAATGACCACAAACATGGTGGTGGTGAAGGTAAATCTCCAGTTGGTATGGCTTCACCTGTTACTCCATGGGGTAAACCAGCTCTTGGCTATAAGACAAGAAAGAAGAAAAATAAATCTAACCGCTTGATGGTTAAGAGAGTTAATTAGGAGAAAGTAGTATGAGTAAAGAAATTAAAAAGCCTTATGTTCATCCAAGCCTTGTAAAAAAGGTTAATGAGATGTTGTCTTCAGGCGTTAAAAAACCAATCAAAACTTGGTCAAGATCTTCAACTATTTATCCTGACTTTGTTGGTTTTACATTCGCAGTTCACAATGGCAAAAAACATGTCCCTGTTTATTGCACAGCAGATATGGTTGGACACAAACTCGGCGAGTTTGCTCCAACAAGAACTTATAAGGGACACACTAAAAAGTCGGCAAGTGCAAAAGGAAGATAATAGGAGAGAAAAATGGCTAAAGGAATTAGATTAAAAGCTGAAAAACGTCAAGCAAACGCTGATAAAAGACCTTATGCAAAGGCTAAATTCGTTAGAATGAGCCCTTCAAAAGTTAATATCGTGCTTGACCAAATTCGTGGCAAAAAAGCAGTTTTGGCTGTTGCTATATTAGAAAATATGCCAGATAGTGCTGCTCACGAAGCTTTAAAAGTTTTAAACTCTGCTATTGCTAATGCAGAAAACAACAAGGGTATGAACAAAGATACTTTGTTTGTTAGTGAATGCTACACAGGCCAAGGACCACTTCTTAAAAGAGTTAACTTTAGAGGAAGAGGTAGAGTTGACAGAATTCAAAAGAAATCTGCTCACATCACAATTGTGCTTGATGAAAAGGTAGGAGGCTAAGATGGGACAAAAAGTTAGTCCAGTGGGACTTAGAGTTGGTGTAATTAAGGATTGGGAAGCAACTTGGTATGCAGACAAAAAATCTTTTGCTGCAAACGTAAAGGAAGACGACGTAATCCGTAAATTCTTCCAACAAAAATATGCACAATGTGCAATCTCAAAAGTAACTATTGAAAGAACAGAAGGTAAACTTATTGTCAATATCTTTACTGGCAAACCTGGTATGATTATTGGACAAAAAGGTGCAGGAATTGAAACTATTAAGAAAGAAATTTCCAAACTTGTTCGTCCTGTTAAGCTTCTTGTTATCAATGTTAAAGAAATTAAAAGACCAGATTTTGATGCTAAACTTGTTGCTGAAAGCATCGCACAACAACTTGAAAAACGTGTAGCTGTTAAACGTGCACTTAAACAAGCTCTTCAAAGAGTTATGAAAGCTGGCGCTAAAGGTTGCAAAGTTCAAGCTGGTGGCGTTCTTGGAAAGCCAATGGATAAAGCTATGACTGAGAAATATATGGAAGGCAGTCTTCCACTTCACACTCTCAGAGCAGACATTGACTATGGAACAATGACAGCACACACTATTACTGGAAATGTTGGTATTAAGGTTTGGATCTATAAAGGTGAAATCCTTGGCGGAAAGAAAACATCTGCTCAAAAAGGAGGACAAGAATAATGTTAATGCCTAAAAGAGTTAAAAGAAGAAAAGTTTTCAGAGGTAGAATGACTGGCAAGGCAACAAGAGGCAATACACTTGCTTACGGAAGTTATGGTATTGTTGCAACTGAACCTTGCTGGATTAAATCTAACCAAATTGAAGCCGCTCGTATTGCTATGACAAGATACATCAAACGTGGCGGAAAAGTTTGGATTAAAATTTTCCCAGATAAACCTGTAACTAAGAAAGCCATCGGCGTTCGTATGGGTTCAGGTAAAGGTAACCCAGAATTTTGGGTTGCAGTTGTAAAACCTGGCAGAGTTCTATTCGAAATTGAAGGTGTTGCAGAAGAAGTTGCTAAAGAAGCTCTTCGTCTTGCTGGACACAAACTTCCTTGCAAAGTTAAATTTGTAAAGAAAGAAGATTTCAATAAAGGTGGTGAAGGTAATGAAAATTAATGAAATCAAAGCACTTAGCGTTACTGAATTAAACGCTAAACTTAAAGAACTTAATAGTGAATTATTTAATCTTCGTTTCTCTCATGCCACAAGAAATCTTGCAAACCCAATGAGAATTCATGAATGCAAGAAAGAAATTGCAAGAGTTAAAACAGTTCTCAGAGAGAAAGAAATTGCCCAAGGCAAAGGAGGAAACGATGGAAGAAACTAGAAATGCAAGACTTGAAAGAGTTGGCGTTATTGTTAGTGCTGGGAAAATGGACAAAACAGTTGTTGTTAAAATCGTTTCCAGAGTAAAAAGTCCAATCTATAAAAAAGTCGTTCAAAAATCAAAAAAATTCAAAGCTCACGATGAAAACAATGAATGCAGAATGGGTGATACTGTTCGCATTATGGAAACTCGTCCACTCAGTAAGGACAAGTATTACCGCGTTGTTGAAATCGTTGAGAGAGCGAAGTAAGGAGGAATGGTAATATGGTTCAACCTCAAACTAGATTAAAAGTTGCTGATAACACTGGTGCAAAAGAAATTATGTGCATTCGTGTTTTAGGTGGCTCTTATAGAAGAAGTGGAAGTATTGGTGATATTATCGTCGCTTCAGTAAAAAAAGCAACTCCTGGTGGAACAGTTAAGAAAGGTGATGTTATTAAGGCAGTTATCGTTCGCACTGTTAAAGAAATTCGCAGAAAAGACGGTTCATCTATCAGATTTGATGATAATGCAGCAGTTATCATCGACAACCAAAAACAACCAAAAGGCACTCGTGTATTCGGGCCTATCGCTAGAGAACTTCGTGATAAGGGTTATATGAAAATTATTTCTCTTGCACCAGAAGTAATTTAACAAAAGGAGCAAAGTTATGAAAATGACAATTAAAACAGGTGATAGTGTTTTAGTCATCACTGGCAAAGACAAAGGCAAACAAGGCAAAGTTTTGGAAGTTCTTCCAGAATCTAACCGCGTTGTCGTTGACGGCGTTAATGTTGTTAAAAGACACCAAAAACCTAGATCTCAACAAGATAAAGGTGGCATTATTTCAAAAGTTGCTCCAATCGATGCTTCAAATGTTATGGTTGTATGTCCAAGTTGTGGCAAACCTTCAAGAGTTGCTCACAGCGAAGTTAATGGCAAAAAAGTTCGCGTTTGCAAAAAATGCAAAACAAGCCTTGACAGAGAATATGTAAAAGCATCTAAAAAGGAAGCAAAAAAAGCTACCGAAGCTAAAGCTACAGTGAAAGAAGAAGTTAAAACACAAGCTAAAGCACCAAAAACAACAAAAACAGCTGAAAAAACATCAGCTTCAAAACCTGTAGAAAAGAAGACAACTTCTACTACAAAAACTACACCTAAAAAGTCGACTTCTAAAAAGACAGAAGCATAGGAGATATGAGTTATGGCTAAAGAACAAAACAGAATTTCAAGCAAATATAAAACAGAAGTTGTTCCTGCACTCAACGCCGAATTTGGTTATAAAAATCCAAACGAAGTTCCAAAACTTGTTAAAATTGTTCTTAACATGGGACTTGGTGCTGAAAAAGGTAACTCAAAATCTTTCAACACAGCTGTTGAAGAACTTGCAGTTATTTCAGGACAAAAACCTGTTGTAACAGTTGCTAAAAAATCAATCGCTAACTTCACTTTAAGAGAAGGACAAAAAATTGGTGCAAAAGTTACTTTAAGAGGAGACAGAATGTATGAATTCTTTGATAGACTTACAGCAATCGCTCTTCCAAGAGTTAGAGACTTTAGAGGTATCTCAGACAAGTCTTTTGACGGAAAAGGTAACTATTCTATGGGAATTAAAGAACAACTTATTTTCCCTGAAATCGTATATGAAAAAGTCGACAAAATCAGAGGCTTTGACATCACTTTCGTGACAACTGCTAAGACTGATAAAGAAGCAAAAGCACTTTTGAAGGCACTTGGTTTGCCTTTCGCTAAATAAGGAGTTTTAATATGGCTAGAAAAGCATTAATTGAAAAACAACAAAGAGCTCAAAAGTTTAAGACAAGAGAATATACTCGTTGTTCTATTTGCGGTCGTCCACACGCAGTTCTCAGAAAGTATGGTATTTGCAGAGTTTGCTTCCGCGAACTTGCAAACAAAGGACAAATCCCTGGCGTTAAGAAGTCAAGTTGGTAAAAAGGAGGAATATTAGTTATGTTAGTTACAGACCCAATCGCAGATATGCTTACAAGAATTCGTAATGCAATTCAAGCAAAACACGAAGATGTTAGCGTTCCTGCATCTAAAGAAAAATTAGCCATTGCTAAAATTCTTCTCGATGAAGGCTACATCACTTCTTTTGAAGAAAGGGAAGATGAAGATAATCACAAAAACATTGAAATTGTGTTAAAATATGACGAAAATGGCGAAAGCGTTATTCAAGGTTTAAAAAGAATTTCTAAACCTGGTCTTCGTATTTATGCACAATGTGATAAACTTCCAAAAGTTATAAGCGGACTTGGAATTGCCATTATTTCAACAAACAAAGGCATCGTAACTGATAAAGTTGCAAGAAGCCTTAATGTTGGTGGCGAAGTTCTCGCTTATGTATGGTAAGGAGGGGAATATGTCAAGAATTGGTAATAAAGTTATTGTTATGCCTGCAGGTGTTTCAGCAGTTATGAATGGTCAAGTTCTTTCTGTTACAGGCCCAAAAGGCAATTTACAACAAGAAATTGACAAATGCATTGCAGTTAAGATTGAAGGAAATGAAATGACTTTCTCTATCGCTAAAAATACTGCAGATTCAAGTGCAAAACATGGACTTTATAGAGCACTCGCTCACAACATGGTTGTTGGTGTTAGTGAAGGCTTTAAAAAGATTCTTCTTATCTCAGGTGTTGGTTATAAAGCAAGTGTTAGTGGAAATAAACTTAACCTTAACCTTGGTTTCTCACACCCAGTTGAAGTTGAAATTCCTGCTGATTTGCAAGTTGCTTGCCCATCAGTTACAGAAATTCAAATTTCAGGCATTGACAAACAAAAAGTTGGTCAATTTGCATCAAATATTAAAGACTTGCGTCCAGTTGAACCATATCACGGATATGGCGTTAGATACAGCGACCAAGTTGTAATTAGAAAAGTCGGAAAAACTGCTGGTAAGGGCAAGAAGTAGGAGGAATTATGATTAACAAGAATGATAAAAACTCACAAAGAGTTGTTCGTCATAAACGCGTTAGAAATAAAGTTTCTGGCACTAGCGAAAGACCTCGTCTTTGTGTTAACAGATCTTTAAATGAAATCTACGCTCAAATTATTGATGATGTTAAAGGTGTTACACTCGTTTCTGCTTCTACTCGTGATAAAGAAATCGCATCTCTTATCAAAGGTAAGACAAAAACAGAACAAGCCAAAGTTGTAGGACAAACTCTTGGCAAACGTGCACTCGCAAAAAAGATTAAACAAGTCGTTTTTGATAGAGGCGGATACATCTATATTGGAAGAGTTCAAGCTCTCGCCGAAGGCGCTAGAGAAGCTGGACTTGAGTTTTAGGAGGAAAGCATGGAAAACATCGAAGAAGTTAAATCACAAGAAACTGTTGTTACTGCTGAAAACCTTCCTGAAATGGCAAGTAAAGGCAGAGGCAAAAAACCTTTCAATAAAGACAACAGAAAAAACAATGACAAAAGACCTGCTAGACGTGAAGAAAGTGATATGGACAAGAAAGTTGTTTCTGTTCGCCGTGTAACTAAAGTTGTTAAAGGTGGACGCACACTTCGTTTTTCAGCACTCGTTGTTGTTGGAGATAAAAAAGGCAAAGTTGGCATTGGCATGGGCAAAGCAAAAGAAGTTTCTCTTGCTATTGAAAAAGCCACATCAGTTGCTAAGAAAAATATGCAACCAATTTCTATGGTAAACGGAACTATTCCACACGAAGTTACTGGCAAATTCTCAACTACAAATATTCTTATGCTTCCTGCTAAAGAAGGAACTGGAGTTATTGCTGGTGGTGCTGCTCGTTCAGTTCTCGAACTTGCTGGAATTACAGATATCGTTACAAAGATTCATGGTTCAACAAACAAAATCAACTGCGTTCAAGCAACACTTAACGGTCTTCTTTCTGTTCGCACAAAAGAAGAAATCGCTCGTCGTCGTGGCAAGAACGTAGATGAAATTTAAGGAGGGCATTATGGCAGAGAAAAAAACTAAAATGCTTAAAGTTACTTGGGTTAAAAGTGCAATAGGCTATAACAAAAAACAATCTCTTATCATTGAAGCCCTTGGACTTAAAAAACTCGGTCAATCTAAACTCCTTCCAGATAACGAGTCTGTTCGTGGAAGTTTATTCCATGTTCAACACTTAGTTAAAGTGGAAGAGGTTAAGTAGGAGGAAATTATGAAACTTGAAAATATGAAACCTGCTGAGGGTGCTACTACAAAATCTTTCAGAGTTGGCCGTGGCATTGGAAGTGGAAATGGCAAAACTAGTGGCAAAGGTCACAAAGGTCAAAATGCTAGAAGTGGCGGTGGCGTTAGAACTGGTTTTGAAGGCGGAAACATTCCACTTATCAGAAAAATTCCAATTCGTGGTTTTAACAACTACAATTTCCGTAAAGGTTATGCTTGCATCAATGTTGGAGAACTTGAATATTTTGAGGCTAATTCAACAATTGATATGGAAACTTTGTATGAACAAAGATTTATCGGCAAACGTGCTCCTTATGGGCTTAAAATCTTAGGCGATGGAGAACTTACTAAACCTCTTATCGTAAAAGCTAAAAAATATACTAAAACTGCAAAAGAGAAGATAGAAAAAGTTGGCGGAAAAATCGTAGAGGAGTAAGCCTATGTTTAAAACAATTGCAAACGCTTTTAAAATTAAAGATGTTAGAAAGAAAATCTTATTGACACTATTACTTTTATTAATTTATCGTTTAGGTTGCTGGATTCCTGCGATAGGTTTTAATGTGTCAAGTCTTAACGCTGGCATGGAAAATGGTTTTAACTTTTTCTCACTTATGAATATGGTAAGTGGTGGAGCGTTATCTAACTGTTCTGTGCTTGCTCTAGGAGTTTCTCCTTACATCACAGCGTCAATTATTATTCAACTTCTCACAGTTGCTATTCCAAAACTTGAAGACCTTGCAAAAAGTGGCGAGGATGGAAAGAGAAAACTTAATCTTTACACTCGTATCGCTGCATTAGTTTTGGCTATTGCTCAAGCTGTTGGAATTGTTGTAGGTTATTCAAATACTCTTGACCCAAACCTTGTTAAAGTCTTCCCTGAATGGCTTGTTGGAATGGGTGTGGTTTTAATCTTAGTTGCTGGTGCAATGTTCACTGTTTGGATTGGCGAACGTATTACTGACCTTGGTGTTGGCAATGGCATGAGTTTACTTATCTTTGTAGGTATTCTCTCATCTGCTGGTTCTGCATTCAGTTCTGCAATTCAACAAACAATTCAAGATATAACTTATCTTTGGGTTATTGTTCTCTTCCTTGTTGCTGTTGTTGCAATCTTTGCTTTCATCGTTTTTGTAGATGGCGGAGAAAGAAGAATTTCAGTTCAATATGCAAAACAAATCAAGGGTAGAAAAATGTATGGAGGTCAAAGCACATATATTCCAATCAGAGTTAATGGCTCAGGTGTTATGCCAATCATCTTTGCTTCGGCTCTTATAACCTTGCCACAACTTATCTTATCTTTTTGGCCTGAAAGTTCGGCTTACGCTTGGTATTCAAAATATCTTGGTGCTGGCACTTGGCCATATATCTTAGTATCTTCACTTCTTATCTTGGCATTTGCATTCTTCTATGCACAAATCTCATTCAATGCTGATGATGTGTCAAAAAGAATTCAACAACAAGGTGGGTTTATCCCAGGTATTCGCCCAGGGAAATCAACAAGTGAATACTTAAGAAAAATATCAAACAGAATTACTCTGTTTGGTGCAATATTCTTGGCATTCATTGCATTAATTCCATCACTTGCTTTCTGGGCAATTGGCGAATATGCAGGTGCTGCAACACTTATCAACGCATTCAGTGCAACAGGACTTATGATTGTAGTTTCAGTAGCACTTGAACTTGATAAACAACTTGAAGCACAAATGCTTATGAGAAACTATAAAGGTTTCTTGGATTAATCGCGGAGGCAACTATGATTTTGACGCGGACACGGCTTACTTGTAAGCCTAACCGCTAAAATCCGTTTCCCCCACGAACCCCTTTCCGCCTCTTGAAAAATTCCGCTGGGCATTTTTCTGCAAGAGAGGTGTTAAGAAAATTTTTAGGGTCGGGCAAAGCCCTTCTTCCCTTAAAAATTTTCTTACAGTTTTTATATTTGAGGTAAATTATGAGTGAAATTAAACTTGGTAATGGCGCTGAAGTTCTTGCAAGATTAAAAAAAGATCAACTTTTGAAACCAAATAGACATAAGACATATAAAACTTTAGTTGAATGTATGACAAGTGGAGTTGCTCATTTTTCTGAAGAATCTATGAAAAACAATTCAAAACTTATTGTTAATTGTGGCTTTGCGAAGCCTGAAAAAGAGCAATAAACTTTAAACTCTTATGCTAGATAGAGGTTGAAAAATCTTTATCTAGCATTACAAATAGAGTGTGACCGAAGGCTTGAGGTCGTTAAATAAAAAGGCTGTTGCAACAGTTTAAACCTTGAGTGAGGGTTTAAAAATAAATCATTCAGAAAAGGAGTTTATATGAAACTTATTCTTCTTGGAGCGCCGGGCAGTGGCAAAGGCACTCTTGCTAAAAAAATCACTAGAGATTTTGATATTCCTCAAATTTCTACAGGTGATATGTTTAGGCAATTTGCTAGCGAAGGCGGCGAACTTGGTCTTAAATTAAAATCTTATATGGACAGCGGAAAACTTGTTCCAGACGAAGTGACTATTGAGATATTAAAGGCTCGCATTTCAAAGGCTGATTGCAAGAAGGGTTTTATACTTGACGGATTTCCAAGGACAATTCCGCAAGCAAATGCTCTCAAAACTCTTTGCGAAATTGATAGTGTAATACTCGTTGACCTTGCATTTGAAGAAATAATCAAACGTTTGGTTTCTCGTCGCGTCTGCTCAAGCTGTGGCGACATTGATAACAGTGAGTATGAAGGTTATACAGGAAATTGTCGCAAATGTGGAACAAAACTTTTCCAACGTGATGACGACAAGTTGGAAACAGTTAAAAATCGTCTGGAAGTTTATGAAAAAAATACTGCACCACTTATAAACTTCTACAGTGATAGGTTGTTCAAGGTTTCTTCAAAGGGAACACCTGAGGAGACCTATGAACCTGTGAAAACTTTTTTAGAAAATTTGGAGGATTAAATTGAAAAGTTTTAATCCATCAGAGATTGTTTTAATGCGAAAGGCTTGTGAAATTACTCGTGATGCACTTTTGTTTGCAGAAAAACTTGTTAAACCCGGTATTTCGACGTTAGAACTTGACAAATCTTTAAAAAAGTTTATAATAGATTGTGGTGGTTATCCAACTTGTCTTGGATATGAAGGATATCCAAATTCAATTTGCACTTCGGTTAACGAAATTGTTGTGCATGGAATACCTTCCGACAAATGTATTTTAAAGGAAGGGGATATCATCAGCGTAGACCTTTGTGTCACTTACAAAGGTTTCATCGGTGACGCGGCTAGGACTTTTCCTGTTGGAAAGATTTCAGCAGAAAAACAAAGGCTTATTGATGTGACAAAAGAAGCTTTCTTTGAGGGAATTAAAAACCTTAAAGTTGGTCATCGTTTAGGCGAACTTAGTCATGCAATACAAGAATTTGTCGAAAAGAATGGCTATTCAGTAGTTCGTGAAATGGTTGGGCATGGAATTGGCGACCAAATGCATCTTCCACCAAACATTCCAAACTATGGCAAAGTCACAGATGGGCCAATCGTTATTGAAAACACTTTTCTTGCGATAGAGCCTATGGTCAACATGGGGAAGAAAGAAATTTGGCTTTTAGAAGACGGTTGGGGAATTATTACGCGAGATGGGCTTCCATCTGCCCATTATGAAAACACGGTTTTAGTCACTAAAAATGGCGTTGAAATTTTAACGCTTTAAGAGGTGAGAATGAAAAAGGGGAGTGTTGTGCTTGCCACTGCAGGCAAAGAAAAAGGTGGACTTTTTATAGTTGTCAATTTAGATGATAAGTATGTCTATTTGGCAGACGGCAAAAGGCTTTCGGCTTTTAAGCCAAAAAAGAAGAGTTTTAAGCATGTAAAAATCTTTGAACTTAATGGCTTAACTCAAAGTGATGTTGAAGACATTAACGAGAGAGTTAATGCAAAAATCAAAAAATACTTAAATTTAAAAAAGGAGTGCCTATGTCAAAGGAAGATGTAATTGAATTTGAAGGTGTGGTTGAAGAAGTTTTACCTAACACCACATTTAGAGTTCGTCTTAGCAATGGGCATATTATTACAACTTATATCTCTGGTAAACTTAGACAACATTATATCAAAGTTTTGGAAGGAGATAAAGTCAAAGTCGAAATGAGCCCTTATGACCTGTCTAAAGGCAGGATTACTTGGAGAGAAAAGGGTTAAAAAAGGAGCGGAAATGAAAGTTAGAGCATCTGTTAAACCTATGTGTGACAAATGTAGAATCATCAAGAGAGATGGCAAAGTTATGGTTATCTGCTCAAAGAATGCAAAGCATAAACAAACACAAGGCTAAAATTAAAAAAGTGGAGGAAAATTAAATGGCACGTATTGCTGGTGTAGATTTACCCAGAGAAAAAAGATTAGAGTTAGGTCTTACTTATATCTATGGTATCGGTAGAGTAACTTCTAACAAAATTTGTGAAGCAACTGGTGTTAGCGCTGATATTCGCGTTAAAGATTTGTCTGATGACCAAGTTGCTAAACTACGAAATTATATTGAACATAATGTCATCGTTGAAGGTGAATTACGCAAAAAAGTCGACATGGATATCAAAAAACTTGGCGAAATAGGTTGTTATAGAGGTGTTCGTCACCGTAAAGGCTTGCCTGTAAGAGGTCAAAACACTCGTAGCAATGCTAGAACTAGAAAAGGACCTAAGAGAGTTGTCGCTGGTTCTTCAAAGAAAGGTAAGTAAGGGGTGAAAAATGGCTAAACAAACAACTAAGAAAACAAGCACTACTGCAAAACCTAAAAAGAGAGTTTCAAGAAACATTTCTCAAGGTCAAGTGCACATCAAAACTTCTTTCAACAACACTATTGTTTCTTTTAGTGATTGTGACGGAAATGTTTTGTCATGGTGTTCAAGCGGTAAACTTGGACTTAAAGGTTCAAAGAAAAGCACACCATTTGCAGCACAATCTTGTGTTGAAGACGCTGCAAAAGTTGCAAAAGCACATGGTATTCAAAGTGTAGAAGTATATGTTAAAGGCCCAGGCAGTGGTCGTGAACTTGCAATTCGTTCACTCCAAGGCTGTGACCTTGATGTTACATTAATTAAGGACGTTTCTCCAATCGCTCATAACGGTTGCAGACCTCCTAAAACAAGAAGAGTATAAAGGAGAGAACTAATGGCAAGAAAAATCCAACCTGACTGCCGTCAGTGCAGACGTGAAGGGTGCAAACTTTTCCTTAAAGGTGAACGTTGCACCACTAAAAAATGTGCCATGGAAAGACGCCCAGTTATTCCGGGACAACATGGTCAATCAAGAAGAAGAGTAACTTTCTCAGAATATGGCACTCAACTTCGTGAAAAACAAAAAGTTAAAAGAATGTATGGTCTTCTCGAAAACCAATGCAGAGAATATTATGAAGAAGCAGAGCGCATGAAAGGCGTTACTGGTGAAAATATGCTTGCTTTGATTGAAAGAAGACTTGACAATGTAGTTTACAGAATGGGTATCGGTGCAAGCCGTAAACAATGCCGTCAAATTGTAAATCATGGTCATATCACAGTTAATGGCAAACGCGTAAATATCGCATCTTTCCTTGTTAAAGTTGGCGACGTGATTGCAGTTAAAGAAAACAAACAAGAACTTGAATCATTTAAGGCTATTAAAGGTATTAAAGTTGTAATGCCGAAATGGCTTGAATTTGATAGCAATACTCTTTCAGGAAAAGTTATCGCTCTTCCAAAGAGAGATGATATTGACGCTGATATTAAGGAACAACTTATTATCGAATTGTATTCGAGATAGTTTAGGAGGGAATTGTTTATGAATATGGAAAGACCTAAAATTACTTGTGAAGAAACAGATAATGGCGTGTTTGCAAGATTTATTGTTGAACCACTTGAAAAAGGCTATGGAATCACTCTTGGAAATGCTATGAGAAGAAGTCTTCTTTCAGCACTTCCAGGTGCAGCACCTATCGCAATCAGAATTGCAGGTGTTGCTCATGAATTTTCAACTGTAAGAGGGGTTACTGAAGATGTTGTTGACATCATTTTGAACCTTAAATCACTCGCTGTTAGATGTGCAAACAAAGACAAAGATTTTGTAACTTATCTTAGAATTAGAAAAAATAAACCTGGCGAAATTACTGCTAGAGATTTTGAAGCTAATGATGAAGTTGAAATCTTAAATCCAGACCTTCACATTGCAACAATGGATGAAGGTGGCGTATTCGATATGGACCTTATGATTGGAAAC
Source organism: uncultured Bacillota bacterium (assembly GCA_947088415.1). Lineage (GTDB taxonomy): Bacteria > Bacillota > Clostridia > Christensenellales > UBA1242 > Caccovivens. The sequence continues at coordinate 12,554 of CAMUGK010000014.1, forward strand.
GGCAGAGGCTATGTTCCTAATACAGAAAATAAATTTAAGTTTGACAATATTGACTTTATTGCAATGGACAGCATTTTCTCACCTGTTAAACGTGTTAATTTCAATGTTGAAAACACTCGTGTTGGTCAAAGTGTTAATTTTGACAGACTTGTTTTGGAAGTTGAAACTAATGGAACAACTTCTGCAAGAGAAATTGTTGCTCTTGCTGGAAAAATTGTTGTAGAACATATCAATCTTTTTGTTGAACTTTGTTCTCAAATGACAAACATGGAAATTCTTGTTTCACGCGAAGAAGACAAACAAGTCAAACTCTTGGAACTTCCTATCGAAGAAATGGACCTTTCTGTTCGTTCATATAACTGCTTGAAGAGAGCAGGAGTTAATACTGTTGAAGACCTTATCAAAAAATCAAGAGCAGATATGCTTAAAGTTAAAAATCTTGGCATTAAGTCTATTGACGAGGTTATTCAAAAACTTGAAAGTTATGGACTTTCACTTCGCAAGGACGAAGATTAAACTTTATAAAGGAGAAAATTATGACTAACCAAAAATTAGGAAGACCTTCAAAAGAGACCAATGCTCTTGTTCGTGGCCTTGTGACAGACCTTCTTTGGCTTGGAAAAATTGAAACTACTGTTGCTAAAGCTAAATCAGTTAGAGCTGAAGCTGAAAAACTTATCACTCTTGCAATCAATACTTATGAAGATACTGTAAAAGTAACTAAAGAAATTAAAGATGCAAAAGGTGTTAAAGTTAAAATTGAAGTTGTTAATGATGGTCCAAAGAAACTTCAAGCACGCAGAAAATTGATGTCTTATCTTTATGATCGTCAAGAACAAAGACAACCAAAAGAGTCTAAAGACGCATTCAAAGCAAGAACAGAAGGAATTAATCATCCACTTCTTGAAAAAATCTTCAATGTATATGCACCAAAATATGCACAAAGAGCAAAAGAAGTTGGACAAGGCGGTGGCTACACAAGAATTATCAAACTTGGACAACGTCGTGGTGACGCTGCCGAAATGGCAATTATTGAATTGATTTAATTTTATCTTTCTTTTCATTTAAAGAAAAGAAACAAAAGAAAACTAATAATAAGCCCTAAATTTTGAAAATTTACAAAGTTTAGGGCTTATTTTATACTTGTTTATTTATTTTAATAAAAATATATAGAATTTAAAAATAAAATTGATTATTTTCGAAGAATTTTAAAATTTCTCTTGACAAATCCCCCCCCGCCAAGATATAATACTTATATAAACCAAAAAAGGAGGATATTTATGAAAAAAGGTTTAACATTTTTAATGTTAGGGGCAATGGTAGTTCCGTGTGCACTTGCTTTTGTTGGATGTGGAGATAATACAGCGAAAGTTGACACATCTGGGCCATGGGAAGATGTAGATGCGGCAATTGCTTATCAAGAGCTTGAAAACATGGATGCGGCAAATTTTTTTAATCTTAATGGTATTCATTTTTCGATGAGTATGGAAGGAGAGCCACAAATGGGGATGTCCATTAATATGAAACTTAATGGTTATGTGACTTATGGCGAAAATATTGAAGTAAAATATGATATGTTTACAACAAACACCATAGGTGGTGTAAAACAATCAGTTAATGCAACAATTTATGTTAAGGATAATGTTCTTTATATGCAAACGGGGGATTTAAAAACTCAAATGCCATTAAATTCTGAAATAGCTGGTGGATATACGGAATTTATTCCTAATTTTGAGAGCGTTGCAGATAGCTTAATTCAAGCTAAGGATGATGTTAAAGTAAGTCAAAAAGCGGTAAAGGATGACATTGTTAAATACTACTTCAAAAGCCAAGTTGAAGGACAAGAAGCCAACGAATATTGGATAGTTTTCAACAAGGGTAATTTGGACGCATTTAAAATGAAAGGCGAGATGAATGGAACAAGATTCACTATGGATGTGCTTTCATATAATAAATCAATCTCATTACCTACTTTTGATGAATCTTGGGTTGATGCTTTAGCTC
>CAMUGK010000015.1 GCA_947088415.1 uncultured Bacillota bacterium
AACTTGTCACGAGCCCCCATTTTCTTTACGCCATCGTTAGTTATTACATTTTCTCATTTGTTCGATGACTTCTGGGCTAACCTTTCCCATAACTACACCTTCATCAAGGCAAGTGAAATTGTCGAACAACAATAATTTCTTATCTTCCTGCCCTATCGTGCATACAATATCATCTTCCAAAATGTCAGAGATAAAGTATTGAGGCAAGTTCTTTGAATAAACTATTTTTTCGCCAGTCTTTTCAATGTATTTCATAAGATAAGCAAGTGCATTTCCTAATCGCCTTTCATTTTCATCTATCTCTTTGAAGTCCGATCTTCCAAATCGTTCATTAAAATAGGTAGATTGAAAGGTCGTCTGCATCTTATTAAACTGCGTGCTATAATCTCGTTTCTCAACAATTTCGCCCGGCAGTCCATTAGCAGGAATATTGAAAAGTCCGTGAAAATGCAATCTTCCGGTTTCTGGTGCTCGTTCCCAAACTCCCATATATTTCCACTTTCTTCTTTCACATAAGTGTCTAAAACAAGTTCTAAGTTTCTTCTTAAAACTTTCTTCAGTATGTTTTTTATCATCATAAGTAAAAGTGCAAAAGTAATTGAAGTTTGCAAGGTTTGCTTTTCTACACATTCGCACTTTACGACAAATAAGGTTTCTTAACTTCCTTTGCAGGTGCATTTCCACATAAGATTCGCAATATTCTAGTTTAGAAAAATACTGACTCATTTCGGCCACAATATTTTTCTTACGCTCTTTTTTAGTACAGTTCATATACTTTATATAGAGTTCATCAAACAGTTCTTTTCTGGTTAATTGCCTTACAACTTTCGGCATCTTTAAGGTCTTTTCTGGTACACTTTCAGCATTGTCTAAAACTTCTTTTTCGCTAAAACTTTCTTCACTTGCAGAAGAAATAGAGAGCCCTATATCAGAGCCCTCCAAGTCTTTTTTCGCATCCATTTCTTCTACAACTGTAATAACTTCCTCAGGCTGTTTTGGACGCTTATTGACAAGCCTTACAGTATGAGGAATTGCAATGTAATGACTTCCGTCATAATACACTTTTGACTCTCCATAGTGCATATAGACCTCCAATATTAGAATTTATTTTTTACGCTTTCTTTTGAATTCCGGCGTGTTTCGATATAGCAAAGCATACTCATATTTTCGGTGTTCTTTCATAGCTTCTTTCAAGCCTTTTTTGTCACCATTATATGATGCACGCTCTAAGGCAAAGTCTGCTCTTTCATAACCCCTTTGGAGTTCCTGTATCGAGCATTTCTTTGCCATCTTTTTTTGCTTTCCTGTGAAAAATCCCACGATGCTTTCCTCCTTTTAATTTTGATTCTTCTTTTCGCTTATTGCGTTTTTCTTGATTTTTAATGTGTTTTTCTTCCCTTTTACGCTTTTTCTCTTGTTTCTTTGCACTTTTTTGATAACTTTTATCTTCCTTATCAATTTTCTTAAATGACTTCTTCATATTCTTGAAAATGTATTTATTGATCTTGTCGTTAAACTTATCAGGCACGAAATCAGCTGTGTCTAATGTATGACTAAAAGTTTCATAGTACTTATCAAGTGCTTTGTTTATGAGTTTGTTTTTGTTGTAATTTATCACGCTGCTTTCCTCCTTTGATAATAATTTTCAGGCAACTCATCATCGTTCTCTTCAAGGTATTTTTTATACCCTTCAAGCGATTCTTCTGTTGGCTCTGCTTCCTTATAATCAAAATCTTCATCAAGGTGTCCTTCATAGAATTTAGGCTTGCAAGACTGACTATCATAGCACTCAAAAACATTGTAGTCTGCTTCAACTACTTCTTCTGTATAACAAGATTTATCTTGCTTTCCAGATGTCATATATTTATCAAAAAGACTACTGTTCTCAATGCGTCTAATAGTCCATTTCATTTTGCATACTTTACCATATTGGTCGCATTCAAGTTTGAGCTTTACAATCTCAACAAACTGAGCCAATTCACGAATATTTACATCGATAAGCATAGGTCGCTGTGTGTCAAGATAGATGTCAATGTCATCGTGTCCGTGCTGTTCATACCACCTTGACTGCCAATCTGGGAAGTACATACTCATTCTGCTATTAAGGTATTTTTGTGCCTCTGTAATGCAGATAACTTCGTAAGGCAAATTGAAATGAGTTTTTACAAACTTGTTTGCAAAGCCTAATCTATAAGGATTGATTCTTCGGCTAAAGCGTGGACTGTATCTAAACTTTTTGAAAGTCATATCATAGTTTGCAGAAACACAATGTTTAGGCACAGTCTTTATTTGCTTAAAGCCGTTTTGTTGTTTCAACATAATCTCACGAGCCATCAATCTATTTCGCAGCCTATCAAAGGCCCTTTGACAAACAATGTGCGTCATAAAACAAGTCTTGCCTGTTCTTGGTGGAGCGAAGATTATTGTGATCATCTTCTTATCTCAATGCCTCAATGTTCCAAACCATAATTTCACTAATATAGAAAGGAACAGTGCTAGTCCAAGAAATTGTAATATAATCATCTCTCGTAACCGTAACAGTAAATGTCATATAGTTGTATTCGCTCCAGCTTACTCGTCCAACGCAAGTTGTCCAACTTTCATCACTTCTAAGTTCAACTTCACCCGGTCCCATATAATCATAATTATTGTAAGGATCTCCCTCATACCAAGCTTGATTTCCTTCAAAATTTCCATTTCCTCCACCTGAATAAATAAATCCGTTCCAATCATTAAAACCACCACCTGCAAATTCTCTGCCATCGTTAACCTTAAAATTAGGACATCCAAATTTAATTTTATCTCCAGCCTTAACACCCGGAGTGTAAATCTCTAAACTTGTATTTCCAGCATAAGTTCCTGAATGAACAGAGTCATTAAATACAATTTTCCATTCGCCAAACTTGGCTGTAAAAGTTGTATCTTGATTTATTTGACAAGTAGTAACATCAACAATATTTGTTCCATCAAGAGTCCAGCCCATAAATGTATCGCTGTTATAATCTGGCTTAGATGCAAAACCACCATTATCTACTTGTTGTGTTGAAATAATTGTTTCGCCACTTTTGAATGTTACATTTAACTTATCCAAAACAAAAAGTGCAGTAAATGTTGTATTTTCTGTAATATTGTAATTATTTACATCAACAACATCAGTTCCATTGATAGACCAACCGACAAATCTATAATTAGTTTTTGTTGGAGTTGTTGGCAATTCTGCAAAAGTATTTTTTCAACAACTTGTGCGTTATAATTGCTATCTTCAACAACAAAAGTTACATCGTATTTATAAGTTATATCAGCAACGAAAACTGTGTCTGCAACAATCTTGTAAGTTGAAATGTCAATGATTGTATCGTTTACTTTCCAGCCATTAAATACCTTGTAAAGTGTGCTATTAGTTTCAACTGCTTGTGCAGTATTTCCGTTCTTTACAGTTTGAGTTGAAATCGTTGTATCTTCATATTTGAAGATTACAGAATAAAGTTTTGAGAATTTAGCCACAAAGTTTGTGTTTTGAGTAATGTTATAGTTAGTAACATCAATTTCAGTTGTTCCGTCTAAAGTCCAATAATCAAAAACATAGCCTGCTTTTGTTGGATCTGCTGGAATGTTAGCTTTATTGTCTTTTACAATAATTTGATTATTGTAATTTTCGCCTTCAACAATAAAGTTGACTTCATATTTGTAAGTCACATCGGCCACAAACTTTGTGTTCGCTATAACTTGATATGTTGAAAGGTCAACAGTAACTCCATCAACAGTCCAGCCATTAAAGATAACATAAGCAGTAGAAGTCGGTGTTGTAACAGTAACAATATCGTTTTTGTTTACGATTTGAATATTGTAAACACTTCCTGCAAACTCAAATGTTGCTACAACTTGCTCCCCACTCTCTAAGTTCGCAATATATTGCTCATAGTAACTAATAGACTTTTGCAATTCTGCAATCTTATTGTTAAGAGCAGTAACGGTTGTAGAGTTTGTTTGCATTTGATAGGTCATATCGTTAATTTGAGTTGTCAAACTTGCAATTTGATTATTTAAGCCTGTAATTGTCTGTAAGTTCAATTCATTAGTAGTTTGTAATTGTGAATTAAGAGATTGAAGATTTGCGATTTGTGTGTTTAATGCTTCAATTTGAGTTGCATTTTTATCTTTATCGCCTTGAAGTGCGACAACACGATCGTTTAGTTCATCAATCTGTTTGTTTAAGCCAGCAATAGTTGCTTCATTATTTGTTTTTACCGAGTTAAGAGTTTCAACTTGCGTTTCCAAAGTTTCTCTTTGTGCTGTCAGGTTTGAAACTTGCGTTTTATAATCTTTATTTGCATTATTCAAAACTGCAACATCACTATTTAATTGAGAAATCTGGTCGGCTTGAGTTGTAATTGTATCTCGATAACTATTGATTAGCTTGTCATAGCCTTCTTTATCAGAAATAGCTGTGTTATAGCCATCTTCGTAGGCTTTATGCACATCTTCTTGGGTATAAACTCCTGTGCCAGACATTCCGTCTTTAACTTTTTTAAAGTTTATAATTCCCCAAGTTAATGCAAACCCAAATGCCAGAACGAAGATTATGCTAAAAATTATGCCTAATACTTTCTTAGTTTCCATAAAATCCTCCTATAAAATTTCGTTCACCAACAAGCGAATACCATTGTCCGAAAAATATTGCTCCAAAAATTGAGCATTTTCGCTTCCAGTAGTCGCAAGTGTTAGTTGTGTTTTATTGCTTAAAAATTTAATAGATATTTTCATATTCGCGCTGTCGATAAGATTTCCATCGGTGTTGTAAAAATCCAAATCAATAGTTGCAAAAACTGAGCCTGCATTTATTTCACTACCGAGCAAAATATAGTCGTTTAATACAACTTGATAAGTTTTTTCTTTTCCGTTGAAATCATCAACTTTCAAGAGGTCTTTTTCAAAGATATAAGTGTCGCTATCATCATAAAGGTCGTGATAGAAAACAACACTTGTGCTTGAATACTTAAAACTCTCTTGACTGAATTTGTTTGAAATATATATTGATCCGTTAATATAACTTTCTGCTTTAACTTCTCTGTAAAGTTCAATTCCACAAAATACTCCAAGTGCAACGAGAATAAAGCAGACTATATACCAATACCATTTCATAATTGCACCTCCACATATTCGTTATTTATTGCTTCGTTAGCAATATCAAAAATCAGCCCGGAAGTGTATTTTAATGTTTGCAAGTTAGAGTTATACAATGCTTTTTCCATAATATGAATTGTTTGATTTCCTCCTTTGAAAGTAAGAGAATCAACTTCAAAATCTTCAAAAGCGTTATAATCTAAACCTACAATGTTGATATTTTTGTTTTTCAAATAATCAGAGTCAAGGTCAAAAATAAGATTTACTTTTGCTCTTGGCATCTTTGCAAACAGTTCTTTTACATCCATATTCAAAGAAACAAAATACCCATCATACACTTCGCTGTAACGATATTCAAAAATATCTTTTCCGTTAAACTTTGCCTTTTCGTTTAGGTTATAGGTCATTCTTTCTTGCCAATAACTTGTGTCAACTTTATCTTCCACAATGTCGTATTTGTGGCTATTTTCAATGAGTTTGAACAAAGATTGAGTATTGTTTCTTGCACCGTTCTCATCATAATGAAATTTAAGAACAGCATAGTTTTTGATAATATCGGTTACATTGTCAGTCTTGAATTTTTTAGTTTCATAGTCATATTCTTTGATAGAAAATAGTGAGCTTAAATCAACAGTAATGTAATAATCTCCATAACCAGCACTATTTGTTTTTACTGCTTTCATACAAGATTGAAACAAACTGCCGAAAGTATAGTAATAACGGTTATACTTTTCCCCCACTTTCCAGCCAATACCAAAAATGTTTCTCACATCGCCGACATCTTTATCAAAATACTTATTAAGGTTTAGAGCAAACGCCCTATCATCAATCTTTACAATAAATTCAGTTGTTCTTTTAAGTTCAGTTGCAATACTTCCGTTTTCGTTGGTTACACCGTCCCAGTGTATTCCATTTGTAAAATCATAATAGTAAAAACTCTCATCTACATAACTATTTGCTATCCTTACAGAAGCATCATCTGTGCCATAATATCGGTCATTATTTCCAAATGGATTCATAAACCCAACCTTGCTATTTCCGTCCCAAGTATCAAGTGGCAAGCCTTCATAGTCGCCAATATATTGCATACCAGAAGAACGATAACCAGTAGATAACAAGTTCCAGTCAGTAAAGTAATTCATTTGCAATTCCTGCAACATAATTCCATTGTTCTTATCATTGCTATAATAGTTAACCTCTAAGAAATATCGATCTTGCAGTTCATCTTTTTCTTCTTCAGTTAAATCATCAGAGTTTACTAAGTCTTTAATATCAAGTCCAACTTGATTATCAACATAGTTCACACCAATGGTTATATCTTTTACAAAGAAGTGATAATACCCAAGAGCAATAGATACGCAAACTCCTAAAATAGCAAGAAACACCAAACAACAGTTGCCTATAACTTTTAATGTGTTACTCATAGAGTCCTCCTTTTTAGAATTTTGAAAAAAGAAAAAGCACTAAATAAACTTGTCCGTTTAAGTAGTGCTTTTTTTGTTATATCAGTCCGTTCCAGCCGAAGAAATTGAGTATTTTAGCAAGCCACTTAAAGGCATAGCCAATCCATTCAAAAATCTTGCCTAGAATTGACAACGGCCAAGTTCCGACCAGCACTACTAAAACAATGATTAGAATTATTAAAATCAATTTCTTCATAGGACATCTTCCCTTATCTCATAATCATATTAAGCAATGCTTTATCTGAGCTGCGATAAGGTTTGATGTTACACTCGTAGATTTCACCATTTTCGTCAACTGAACGAACAAGATAACTGTTACCAGAGATAACTCTACCGGTTGTTTCGTCTTTAATCTCAAATGGATTTGCAACGAGTTCTGCCGACATTTCATTGCCGAACACAATATCAAGCACTGCGTAACCACCTTTGTCTGGTGGAACAACTGCAACCTTGACTTCCTTACCACGAATTACGCCTTTAATGAAATATGAGAAATATGTCTTTTCATTTTTTTCAAAGGTTTCCCTTTCTACCATAATTTTGTTTTCTTTCTTAGCCATTACTTTTTACCTCCTTTAAGTTTTGTGCCTTTTTCTCTTGAAAACTTTTTGGCTTCTTGTTTAGATAGTCCAGCATCCATTGCTGTCTTATATCTGTGAAGTCCTGCGTGATCGCTTTGACATTGAAGATAACCAGAACGCAAACCTGCCTCATAATCGGTCAGTTCCTTACCTTCCTTTTGTCCACGCTGATGCACTTTTGCTTTTCTTTCATCAGCATAGTTTTTGGCTCTTTTGTTAGGCACTTGCCAACGCCTTTCTGTATTATAATTTGCCATTATAATCCTCCTGTTTAGATTTTGTTTTGCCTTTATGCAAGGCTATTAAGTTGTTTGTAGGCATATTTTTGACAGCGACTTTTTTAAAACATTGTGTTCTTGGCGATATCAACTGAAAGGGCCCTGTTACAGTTGAGAAATCGAATTTATATTTGCACTATCAAAATTTAGGTACTAACTTATTGCTTAGGTAGATTTGTAGAAGAATAGTCCAACAATTCTTGGGTGGCGGAATAAGTATTTGTTTTTTGTGAATAAGAATAATTCACAAGCCATATTTCAACATCCAAGTGTTTTGCTTTCTTTTTCTTAAAATAAGCAAAGCCCTTTGTAGCTGTTTCAAAATATTTGCTTCCAAAATTACATTCCACACGATACATTCGCATTGTCTTTGACTCCTTTCTTTAGATTTGCGATATATCCACCGACTTGTTTCTCATACCTTTTCATCATAATGTCTGAAATTTTGTGTATGAGTTCTTCTTGTTGCTCAGATATACCGCTTTTATTTACCTCGCTAAGCTTTACATATAGAGGAACATTGATAAGATAAGTTCCATCGTCATTGCGTAAGCCGATATACGCAACTTTTTGATAAACTTCGTCCATTATTGTTCCTCCTTGTAAGTGTTAGGTTTGTTGTGCCTACACTTATAGCCACGAGAAAGGTCAAAAGTTGACGGTCTTTTGCAAACTTTTTTTAATTTTTCATAAATTCTTGCTAATCTCTTGCTAATTGCACTCTTATCAACCCCTTCAGCTTTTGCAATCTCACTAGCAGTTAAGCCCTCGTAAAATATCTTTCTTATAAGCTCTTGTTGTTCAGATGATAGTTGTAATATTGCTTCTCTAACTTCTTCGTTTTCATCATCGTCTGACTGCTTGTCCGCAAGCTCAATTCCGTTCTCGCTTAAATAGTCGAAAGATACATGCCTGCGAGTTTCTCGTCTATCTGAGTTTTTATTTTCTTTTTCCATTTCCATATATAATGAATAGAATTCATCTGTAACTTCTACGGCGTTACTTGTACCATCATTAAATTTGTAAATAATTTTTTTCATATTTGACTCCTTGAATTTTTTTGAAATCCGCAGAGCCAGTTCTTCCACAAACAAAAAGACGGCAGAAAAGCGATTGAGATTTGCTTTCCTTGCCGTCTTGCGGTCTGCGGATTTATATTTAATTGTTTAAGGCATTACGCTATATTACTTGCGTTAACAATCTGAACTTGTCCATTGTCTAAAAAGCGGATTGTTGTTCTACAGCCTTTTAAGACAATTTCAACAGTTTTGCTTAACTTATCTATCTGGCAGACAAGTTTGTTCGCACTATTTCTTACTTCTTGCATAATTGCACCTCCTTTTCTTTAACTTCGTGAAGAAAAACTTGACTTTTTTGAAGAAATGTTATATATTTTCTTAAAATAAAAGCTCGGTTTATCTTTACACTTGAATCTTATCAAAATAAAGATTTCAAGAATAGGACAAAACGAGCCAAAACGGGACATAACACGCCATAAAGGAGGTAGCGATTGGAATTAAGTAATTTTATGCAAAAATTTTATTCTGTTGCTGGATATAACAACATATCCAAACTTTTTCTTGATGTTTTTAAAAATATTACATTAGCGCAAAATATTGATTTATTTAATAAAGATGAATATCAAATAAGAAAATATTGCAATGGTAATCGTCCACTTCCCAAAAAATATGCTACATACATTTTGTCTCAATTGGATAAAGAAAATTTTAGCAATAGCATGAATGAAGAAATAACAGAAGATGCCCGAACTGAATTATGCAATGTATTTGAAAATGAAGTGGGAGTAGCCACTAAAGACAATATAATGAACAAACTAGCAGATTTATTGGTCAAAATTTTAAAAAACCTTACTCAAAAACAAAAAGAGACAGTCCTCCAAACTAAGCTTACTCCGTCAAACTTTAGTATTGATGCTGAACTTACAAACATTGTAAAAACTTTAGCAACATTACCACAGGAAAAACTTCAAGACATGCTAACATATGAGCCATATAATGTTGATAAAAAAATATTGCGAGAAAATGCGAATTTAAGCAAAGACATAAAAAAAGATGTTGTTGATTATTATCGTTTTATAGAAAAACTTTTTCAAGAATATTCTGGTAAAAATTCTTTATTCTTCGATCAAATCGCAGAACAAATTAAAACGGCAAGCGACAATTATATTTCGCAGAATCTGCCACAAGAAACAATTTTTTACAATATGGTGGATTGGTTACAACATAAAGTGTCTTTTGCAAGTCCGATTGCTTGTAGAATTATGATTTCATTCTTTGTTCAAAATTGTGAGGTGTTTCATGAAATTACCTAATAAAGTTATTTGTTATAACGAAAGCATTATTTCAAAGTTTCCAGTTGTATTAACTATTTTGAAGGTGAAGGAATGCTCCATTTATCAATTATTTAATCAAATCAAAAATCAAATTGAAGATGTTAATGAGCTTATTGATATTTTAGATGGTTTGTTTGCTCTAGGAAAGATAGAAATAAGAGAAGATACAGGGAGGATTTATTATGTTGCATGAAATAATTTGTGATGCATTTAAAAGTTATGGGCAACCTCGTGGAGCAATAACATTTAAAAGAGGATTAAATATCGTCAAAGGACAAGATTCTGGAGAAAATTCCATTGGTAAATCTACCTTTCTTTTAGCAATAGATTTTGTTTTTGGCGGTAGCACATATTCTGATGATAAAATAATGCTAAAGAAAATTAAAAATCATACAATCAAATTTTGTTTTATCTTTAATGATAAACCTTATTATTTTTCTCGTAGCACTGATAAACCTAAGTTTGTTAATATTTGTAATGAAAAATATGAAATCCTTGAAACAGTTTCAACAGAAAAATATTGTGAGCAACTGATGAAACTATACAATATTGATTTATTTGACATATCATTCAGACAAGTAGTTGGTAGATATTTTCGTATTTATGGTAGGGACAGTTCTAACGAGAAGCAGCCTTTAGCGTCTTACTTAGGAGAATCTCAAGCAGATTCGTTATTGTCTTTTATCAAACTCTTTAATTGTTATCAACAAATAGCGCATTTACATGATGACATCGAAGAAAAAAAGAAGTATAAAACTGCAATAGTCAACGCAAATAAATATAATCTTGTCAAAGTTATTTCAAAGAAGAAAGAATATGATGAAAATCTTTTAAAAGTTGAAGCACTTCAACAAGAATTAGTAAATATAACAAATTATGGCAGAGAAGATATTTTGTCGCTTGATCCACAGCAAGCTGAAACTGCTGCCAGTTATAAAGCAAAATATGATAATCTGAACAAACAGAAAAAACAATTATGGGCTAAATATTACACAATTAAAAACAATATGGAAATAAAACGCCCAACAACTGAAGACAATTTTAATGAATTGTTGAGATTTTTCCCTAACTGTAATATTAAACTGATTTGTGATATTGAGAACTTTCACACTAAACTCTCCGATATTTTGAATGAAGAATTTAAGAATGCTATATCAGAAACATTATATAAAATAAATCAGATATCCTCAGAAATGGCAGATTTAGATGATTTACTCAAAGAATATGACTTGCCACAGAGAGTTGCAGAAAAAACTTTGAAATCTTATGCAAGCATACAAAATCAATTAAACGACATTAATAAAACTAATGAATTATATTTAAAAAAGAAAGAAATTGAAAGCGAAATTAAAAGTTTACAAAACGGATATGAGAAACTTTTCTTAGAGCAGTTTGATAAAATTTGTAAATTGTTAAATGGCTTTATGCAAGAATTAAATAGTTATATATATGGCAATGATGTTGTGGCACCTATCCTAAAGGTGAACAAGTCTAACTCATATACTTTTGGAACAGAAGTTGACGATGGAACTGGAACTAACAACAAAAACTTGATCCTTTTAGATCTTGCTTCCCTTAGAGAATCTGAGTTGCCTGTCATTTCTCATGATACAATTTTATTTAAGCATATCGGACAAGAGCCAATGGCTAAAATATTAGAATTATATAACAAATCTGATAAACAAATTTTTATTGCTATTGATGAATCTACAAAATATTCAAATTCTGCTCAAAACATTATAGAAAATCAAACAATTTTGCAACTTTCTGCTGGTGGAAATGAATTATTTGGTAGTTCGTGGGTAAAAAAGATAACAGAAGATGAAACAATGGAGTAATTATGAAAATATCTTATAATAAATTATGGAAATTGCTTATTGACAAAAATATGAATAGACAAAATTTATGCGACAAGACCGGAATAAGTGCTGCCACAATGGCTAAACTAGGTAAAGGTAAAAATGTTAATACTGATGTTTTGCTAAGAATTTGTAAAGTGTTAGAATGCGACATTACAGATATTATGGAAATTGAGGAACACTAGTATTTCGCTAATTGCCTTTTGCTTTTAGTGGTTGTCGCCCTAACAAAAATTGTCAAGGAGCAATGTTTATCCCTCGTTAAGCATAAAGCATTGCCTTAATCCTTGACAATTTCTGTTCTTTGGCGACATAAGGTTTGAGCAAAAGGCAATATATCGAAAAACAAAAGGAGAAAAGAATGAAGAATTGCGTAATCTACCCTAGATTTAGTTCCTATGGTCAAAACGAACAAAGCATTGAAGGACAAATAAGAATTTGTAAAGAGTTCGCCGAAAGTAAAGGACTAAATGTTGTCAATATTTATCCAGAGAAAGCAAGGACTGGTACAAATGATAATAGACCAGCCTTTCAGAGAATGATTGCTGATGCTCAAACAGGAGCATTTCAATACATAATTGTTTATATGTTTGACAGATTCGCGAGAAATCGTAGAGATAGCATAATGTATAAAGAAATGCTAAAAGAAAAGTTTGGCATTAAGGTTTTATCTGCATTAGAGCCAATTGCAGAAGATGAAGGTGGCGAATTTTATGAGATGTTCTTGGAATGGAATGCCGAAAAATATAGCAAAAGACTTTCTAAGCGTGTAAGAGATGGCTTAGACACAAGTGTTGCAAATGGAACTTATTGTGGCGGACACTTAATATATGGCTATAAAATAGACTTAGAGCCTATTGCAGGTAAACCTAATAAATACATTAAAAGAGTTTCAATTAACGAAGACGAGTCGAAAATTGTTCGATATGTTTTTGAAGAATATGATAAAGGAACTCCAAAGAAAGAAATTGCTTTAGCTTTAAATAATCAAGGTTATAGATATAAAGGAAAACCTTTTACAGGGAGAACTTTTGATCACTATTTAAGCAATCAAAAATATACTGGCGAATTTAGTTTTGGCGGAAGAAATTGCACAAATATGTTTCCACCTATCATAAGCAAGGAATTGTTTAATCGAGTTCAAAAAAGACTAAATGAAAACAAATACTTTGCTGGCGGTGTTGCTACTGCAAAAGTACCATATCTTTTAACTGGCAAACTGTTCTGCGGACATTGCGGAACAGATATGGTGTCAGATGGTGGCACGAGTAAAATGGGCGTTCAGCATCATTACTATGCTTGCAAGAAAAAGAAAAAAGGACAATGCGATAAACATAGAGAAAATAAAGACAAACTTGAATTGTATGTTGTTTCGTGTGTAGTTGACTTTTTAAGCAATAAGAAAAATGCAGAGGTTGCAGTTGATGATGTTTTGAATTATTACAATAAGAGAACTGATGAAACTTCATTAAAAAGTATTGCAACAAAAATAGCAAATGCTAAAAATGAAATTGATAAACTAACAGATGCTTTTGTAAATGCAAATAGTGTTTTACTTAGAAATACTATAGAACGAAAAATGAACGACTATGAAATACTGCTAAATGACCTATATACTCAACAAGCTCAACTAGAATTAGAGCGAGGCTACAAGATAACGAAAAAAGACCTAATGGACTTTATAGAAGTTTTAATCAAAGGTAATAAAAATGATAAAGAATACCAAAAGAAAATCATTGATTATCTTATAACACAAGTATATGTAAGTGATGGGCATACAGTTGTTTACTTAAACATAAAAGGCGGGAAAAATATAGAAAGCGTGAATTTGGAAGATACAAACACCGCTATAAATGGTATTGTAAGTGTTCAAACGCAATCACCATTCGCCCGCCAGAAGGGAATTGTACGAACACACGCCAAAGCGAATTCGTACTTTTCTTTTTATATGAGTGTTTCGGCGTGGCAAACACAAAAGCGTGATGAAAACGGCAATCTTACAAAATGACCTACAAGGCACTTTAAGAGAAATCTTGGAGTGCCTTACTGTTTGCTTGATTAAGTATTTTGGTTTTGCTATAATAATTGTA
>CAMUGK010000016.1 GCA_947088415.1 uncultured Bacillota bacterium
GGGAAATCGCAAGTCCCCCGACGCTTTTGCTTACTTTTCACGCTGAAAAGTAAGACTTATTTGCCAGCCATTTGTTTTGCAACTTCTTCGGCAAGGTTGTCTTGACGTTTTTCAAGACCTTCACCAAGAACGAAACGAGCAAAACGACGAACTGAAATTTTTTCTCCAATAACGATTGTTTGTTCTTCAATGTATTGACGAATTGATTTGCTTGAATCTTTAACATAAGCTTGTTCTAACAAACAAACTTCTTGATAGAATTTTTTAACTCTACCTTCAATCATTTTTTCAACGATTTGAGCAGGTTTGCCTTCATTAAGTGCTTGAGCACGAAGAATTTCTTTTTCTGCTTCAACTTCTGCAAGTGGAACTTCTTCAATTGTTACATATTTAGGTGCAGCAGCAGCAATTTGCATTGCAACATCTCTTGCAATTTGTTGGAAAGCATCTGTTTTTGCAACGAAGTCTGTTTCACAATTAATTTCAACAAGAACACCAATCTTGCCACCCATGTGAATATAAGAAGCAACAACGCCTTCAGATGCAATACGAGATTGTTTTTTTGCAGCATTAGCAATGCCCTTTTCTCTAAGCCAAATAATAGCCTTTTCAAAGTCTCCATCACATTCAGTGAGTGCTTTTTTGCAGTCCATCATTCCTGCACCAGTGCGTGCACGAAGTTCTGCAACATCTTTTGCTGTAAATGCCATAATTTTATTCTCCTTAACTTATTATTTTGTTTGTTGTGGTTTTTCTTCTTGAGTTTTAACTTCTTTTTTAACAGCAGGTTTCTTTCTAGCAGGTTTTTTCTTTTCTTGCTCACCTTCTGCCATTTCAAGATTAGGTTTAACTTCAATTAAAGCTTTTTCTAAATCTACAACTTCGTCTTCAGCATTTTCTTCTTTCTTCATAGAAACGCCTTCTCTCGCTTCGATAACAGCATCAGCCATTGCGCCTGCAATAAGTTTTACTGAACGAATTGCATCGTCGTTTCCTGGAATTACATAATCAATTCCGTCTGGATTGCCATTAGTGTCAACAAGACCAACCATTGGAATGCCAAGGTTAACACATTCTTTAACACAAATGTGTTCAATAGATGGGTCAACAACGAAAACTGCACCTGGGAGTTCACGCATTTCTTTAATTCCGCCAAGATTTTTTTCAAGTTTATCTCTTTCTGCAATAAGAAGAGAAACTTCCTTTTTAGGCAATAATTCAAACTCGCCAACCTTTTCCATTTGGTTAAGTTTGTTAAGTCTTTCAATTCTTGACTTAATAGTTTTGAAGTTTGTAAGGCAACCACCAAGCCAACGAGTGTTTACAAAAAACATTCCGCATCTTTCGGCTTCTTCCTTAACTGCTTCTTGAGCTTGTTTTTTTGTTCCTACAAACAAAATGTTTTTTCCGCTTGCTGCAACATCACGAACAAATGTATACGCTTTGTCAACTTGAGCAGAAGTATCTTCTAGATTGATGATATGAATATCATTTCTTGCAGTGAAAATGAATTTTTTCATCTTAGGGTTCCACTTTCTTGTTTGGTGACCGAAGTGAACGCCAGCTTCTAGAAGTTGTTTCATTGAAATAACTGACATAAATTTTTCCTCCTTTTGTTTTTGTCCTTCCCCATAGTTTTCAAGGCTCTACAACCCACCCCAAGGTGTGTTACACACGCTTTTTGCTTCGAAAAAGTATAGTTTAAAATTTCGAAACGTCTTAGGCAACAGATTGTAAATTTTCTATGAGTGCATATTTGTCTCAATGACTAGCGTAGTATAGCATAAGATTTGAAAGTTTGTCAAGTAATTTTTAACAAAAAACCACGTTATACACGTGGATTTTTATTTTTACATTATAATACATTATTTATTTTCATTTTCTATATATGAATAGTTTCTCAAATTGATTGCTTCACAACCTTTTTTGAGTGTTGTAATAAGTTTTGAGCTTTCAATTCTTGAATTTGTAAGGCTGTAACCAACAGCAGATTTAATTGTAGAGTTTGTAACTAATGAATTACCTAAAATTTCTGTAGAAGCAATTTTAGAATCGGCAATTGTTACTGCATCACTAGTATTTTCAACACATTCTCCAATAACTGCTTGTTTATCTATTGTTGAGTTGATAACAACGCCTGTTTTTTCAACTTTAGAATTGTTAACCATACTTTTAATAACTTCGCCACAAACCAAACTTCCTGTAACTTGTGAATTGATGATTTGTGCTTGATTTTCTACAATAGATGTAACAATCAAAGAATTAGATACAAAAGCATCATCAGCAATAGTTGAAGCACGAACAACAACAGAATCTTCAGCAATCCAGCATTTCCCTTCTTGGCTGAGAACGCTATCTTTGTCAATGTATCCACCTTTTGTGCCTTTTTTAATAAGATTGCCATTAACATCATAAAAATCTTTTAAAGCAATAATTCCATAAACCGTTACTTGATTTTTGTTTGGAATATCAACAATTTTATTTTCATTTTCCAAAATCATATATTTTTGTTTACTCATTTGTATTCTCCTTTTCAATTAATTAAATTTTAACACAAAAATATGTCATTGTCAATATAGAAATTAAAAAAATATGAAAAATTTTTATATAAAAAAAGATGTTAATATAAACATCTTTTTAATTTGTTTTTGAAACCACTTTTTTCTTTTCAGCCTTCTTTTTTCTTGGTCTATAAGCTATTGCCCAAAGTCCTGATGTCAAGAACACTGAAGAATAGAAACCTGCACCAATACCAAAGATAATTGGAAGAGCGAAAACGCGAATATCATAAACACCTATGATTGCAACAAGAGCAATTGTTACAAGTGTTGTAAGAGTTGTATAAACCGAACGTGTCATAGTTTCTTTAACCGAAGCATTAGCGATATCGACATTATTATTTGCAATTTCGCCAAGCGAGTTTGATTTAATATCAAAGCGTCCATTCTTGCGATTTTCTCGAATTCTATCAAAGATAATGATAGTGTTATTAATCGAGTACCCTAAAATTGTAACAAGTGCTGCAACAAATGAAGCATTAATTTCAATTCGGCAGATAAGTACAAGAGCTGTTGTAATTGCAAGGTCATGGAATAATGCGAGAATTGCAGCAAGGCCAGAAGTGAATTCAAATCTAAAGCCAACATAGATAAGAATTAATGCCATTGCAACAAGCATTGCAATAAAGCAGTTCATTAAAAGTTCACTTGTTGCAGTTGCTGTTATTGTTGAAACAGTTACTGTATCATCATAATTATGTGAGCCTTGATTGATGTAACCAAATTTTTCACGAATAATATTTTTGATTGAATTTTGATGTTCATTATCTCCATTAAGGTCTTGATATTGAACTTCGATACAATCCCCTAATTCACTGGTTGATGTTCTTGAAACTTTAATTTCAAAATCATGCAAATCTAAATTATTCTTTTTGGCATAATCATTTAAAACTTCTTGAATTGCAGATTGCATTTTATTAAAATCATCTTGCTTTGACAAGTCGTAACTTTGAGAATTTTCAATACGGCCATCAGAATTGGCAAAAACTCTTAAAGTAGAGCCACCTGTAAAATCTATTCCAAGATTAAAACCAACGGTGCAAAGAAGAATAATTCCAACAAGAATTAAAATTGCAGGTGCAATCAAAAACCATTTCAGTTTTTTGCAATAATTAAATTTTGAATTTAAAATTGTTTTATCTAATGAAAATCTAGGTTTTTTACTTAAGGTTTTCATGTTTATTCACCCCCTTTTGTAGAAGTGAAATCGAAAGGAACTGCCTTTTCTTTTTCTTCAACTTTTTCTTCTTGAATTTCAACAACACCCTTTTCTCTGTAAAGACGAAGTTTTTTAGGTTTTGTGCTGTTGAGTGGAAGGTAAGATTTAACAAAGAATCTTGTCACAACAAGACTTGTGAACATTGAAAGTAAAATACCAAGAAGCAAAGTAATTGCAAAGCCTTTGATTGAAGCAGTGCCTAAGATATACAAAATGATAGATGTGATAACAGTTGTGATATTAGAGTCAAAGATAGGCCAGAATGCACGTTTAAAACCGCTTTTAACTGCAAGAGGAATTTTCTTGCCTGAAGCATATTCTTCCTTTATTCTTTCAAAAATGATAACATTGCCATCTACAGCCATACCAAGACTTAAGATAATGCCCGCAATACCTGGCAAAGTAAGTTGAATGAATGGAATGGCTTGAAGGAAGAATAACATTAAAATCATATAAACAATGAGTGCAAAATCGGCAAGAAGTCCAAAATCGCCATATCTAAGCCACATAATAAACATTATTATAACCAAAGCAACAACACCAGCAATTATGCCATAGAAAAGAGCATTTTTACCAAGAGTTGCCGAAATTACACTGTTTTCAATAAGTGAAAGTTCAACTTGGAAAGTTCCACTCATAATGCTGTAAGCATATTCTTTTGCAGACTCAAGGTTGTCAATATCTTCACCAGAGATAAATGTTGAGCCACCTGTTATTGTGCTTTCACAAGTAACTTGTCCAAAAGAATAAGCTGACGTAATATTTCCATCTTCATCATTGCCAAGATAAACATATATTTTTTTATCGCCTTGACTTGCTTTTTCTGTTAATTTTTTAAATGCTTCTCCGCCTTCATTTGTAAATTGAACTGAAACTCCATAGGTATCTTTTCCGTCTTGGTTTTGCATTGAAACATTAACTTTATCAATTTGAAAACCAGTAACAATTTCACCATCTGCAAAGGCTGAAATTGGGGTTGGCTCTTTAACTTCATTCAAAGTCATATACAAAGTTTTTGGACGTGTTAAAGCACCAAGCACTTCGCTTGGGTCTGAAACATTTGGAACTTCAATTCTTATTCTATTTCCGTTTTCTCTGACAACTTTAGCTTCGGCAAAGCCTTCGCTAAACAAAACACTTTCAAGTCTTTCCTTTGTTGCATCAACAGCACTTGTTATATCACTATTGTTTGAATTTTTTGCAGGTGTGCAATCATAAACAACTGCCACACCACCCGAAAGGTCAAGACCGAGTTGAATAGAGCCAGCAAAACCATGATAAGTTGAATTTGTGAATGGAATATCAAAAGGACAAACTGCCAATAAAAGACCAATCAAAACAACGATTGCTAGCCAAACAAATCTAATTCTTGCTCTTTTTTTACTCATTAAAACTTCCCCTTAAAACTCGACTAGTTTAAAATTTAAAAACGCCTTAATTTAAATTTGGCAAATTTTTAACTTTTCTTTCTTGTCTATTATAGTTTATAAAAGGAAAACTGTCAATTAATTTTTTAAATTATACCGAACTTTTTTTGATATTAACCGAAATTATGCCACAAATTCCACCGATAATAGAGCCAAAAGCCATATCGATAAGAAGAGAAATATCAAAAACAAAATGTCCAGCTAAAATTGAAAAAACTAGGAATGCAAAGATTGTGTAAATTAAACCAATCAAAAGTCCACTTACAAGACCGATTTCCTTTTGTTTTTTTAAGGCAATAAATACACCCAAAAATATGCTTACACCTTTAATAACTTGATTGATTGGTGTGATAACACTTTCTGAAATGTTGGTAAATTTTAATATAAAAGCAAAGATTAAAATGCCAACAAGTGAAAAAGAAAGTGCAATTAATGTTCCTTTAACAATATTAAGCCAAAAATTGTTGCCTGATTTTTCACTTTTTTCTCTTTTTTTGAGTTTTAATTTGCCTAATTTCATGATTGCCCCCTTAAAGCGAATTTATACTTTAATTTATGAGAGAAAGATAAAATTAAGAACAGTCAATGGCTGAATTTTTCGTTTTTAATGTCTAAGGGCTTAAGATCCTTCGACTGCGACTACGTCTCCGCTCAGGATGACATACAAATAACAAACTTAAAAGCGTTGAAGTTTTTAAACCATATTTTGCTTACTTTTCTAAAGTAAGTCGTTTGAGGGGGTGTGGGGGAAATCGAAAGTCCCCCACGTCTTTTGTTACTTTTCTAGCATAGAAAAGTAAAGAATATTTCTGCTTTCTTTTCATATTGAAAAGTAAAAAAAGATATGAAACTCATATCTTTATCTTTTTTTCTTTTTGCCAGAAATTTGTGCTTCTACATCTGATTTAGAAGTATCTTCTGTTATTGCTTCGGCAACAACTTCTGGTTTAACTTCTTTTGCTGTAACAATTTCTTTGTTTTCGTCTTTAACAACTTGAGATTTTTCTTCAACCTTGTTAGACTTTTCTTGTGGTTTTGGCTCTTCATCACGAAGAACTGTATAGATTGCATAAGCATCAACAGCCATATAACTTTTATGATTGCCTGTGCCAGTTTCAATTGTTACAACTTTTTTGTCGCCTTCAAGATGTAAGTCTACAACTGTGCCATAAACTCCACTTGTTGTTAAAACTTTATCTCCCCTTTTGAGCGAATTGGTTTGTTCTTGCAATTTTTTGTTTTCCTTTTTATTACGTGAAGAAATCAAAATTGGATATGCAATAACAAGTAGTGCAATAAACACTATCAAAATGATTTGTGCTGTGTCAATAGCAAGTAATTGTGTCATAAATATTCCTCCTTATTTTTTGCCCATAAAAACGAACAGAAAGGCAAAAATTATTATAACAGGCAACATTATCCAACCGCTCATTTTTATATCTCCTTTATATTAACATAAATTTATCTTTTTAACCAAGCAATTTAGCTTAGATTTTTTTGTTTTTTATTTCGTTTTCCAATCTTTCGATAAAATCTGACAAGATTAGTCCACTTTTATTTTCAAATCCACGACCACGAATAGAAATTGTATTGGAATTTTCTTCGCCGTCACCTACAATGATTAAGTATGGAACTTTCATTGAAAGTGCTTCTCTAATTTTAAAACCGATTTTTTCATTTCTTAAATCAACTTCGGCACGCAATCCTTTATCTCTCAAAGTTTTTTGAATTGAAAGAGCATAATCATTATTTCTGTCTGCCAAAGTCAGCACCCTAACTTGTTCTGGAGCAAGCCAAAGTGGGAAAGCACCTGCAAAGTGTTCAATGAGTATTCCCATAAATCTATCGATTGAGCCATAAATAACACGATGAATCATAATTGGACGATGTTTTTCGCCATCTTCGCCAACATATTCAAGTTCAAAGCGTTGTGGAAGTTGGAAGTCTAATTGAATTGTTCCGCATTGCCAAGTTCTTCCAATTGCATCATTCAAGTGGAAGTCAATTTTTGGTCCATAAAAAGCACCGTCGCCTTCATTTATTACATAGTCAAGTTTAAGTTCATCGAGTGCAGACTTTAATGCGTCTGTTGCCAAATTCCAATCTTCATCACTCCCCATACTGTTTTCAGGACGAGTTGAAAGTTCAACATGATAGGTAAAGTTGAAAATCTTATAAACGCTATCAATAAGTGAAACAACGCCTTTAATTTCATCTTTAATTTGATTTGGTGTCATAAAGATATGTGCATCATCTTGAGTGAAACAACGCACTCTCATAAGTCCACCAAGTTCGCCTGATTTTTCATGACGATGAACAAGACCAAGTTCACCTACTCTTAAAGGTAAATCTCTATATGAGTGTGGAGAATTTTTATAAACCAACACACCACCAGGACAATTCATAGGTTTGATTGCATAGTCAACATCATCAATCTTTGTTGTATACATATTGGCTTTATAATGATCCCAATGCCCTGAAGTTTCCCAAAGATGACGAGAGAGCATGATTGGTGTCATAACTTCTTTATAGCCTGCTTTTTCATGAATTTCATGCCAATATTTGATAAGTTCATTTCTCACAATCATTCCATTTGGAAGATAGAAAGGAAATCCGGGGCCTTCTGGCGAAAGCATAAAAAGTCCTAATTCTTTGCCAAGTTTTCGATTATCTCTTTTCTTAGCTTCTTCAAGCATGGTTATATGGTCGGCAAGTTCTTTCTTTGTCTTAAATGCCCATACATACACACGTTGAAGCATTTTATTTTTTTCATTTCCACGCCAATAAGCACCATTTACACTATGAATTTTAAAGCCAAAGTTTTGCAAGTTTCTTGTGCTTTCAACATGTGGTCCACGACAAAGGTCGAAAAAGTCATCACCAGTGTAATACAAAGTGATTTTTTCGTCTTCTGAGAGTTCATTAATAATTTCAAGTTTATATTCATTATCTTTGAACAAATTAAGGGCTTCTTGTTTTGATACTTCCTTTCTAACAAAGTTTTCGCCTTTATTCAAGATTTCTTTTATTTTCTTTTCAATTTCTTCAAAGTGGTCTGGAGTGAGTTGAACATCTAGGTCAACATCATAATAAAAGCCATCATCAATTGCAGGGCCAATTGTGAGTTTTGTTTGTGGGTAAAGTTGCATGAGTGCTTTTGCCAGCACGTGCGCAAAGCTATGTCTTGCTTTTTGCAAATTTTCATCTAATTCTTTTTTCATTTTTTACTCCTTTTTCAAATCATACTTTTCTTGTCAAGAAAAGGCAACCAAATGTTGCACGACTAAGAAGAACTAAGTGTTTTCTTCTTAGTAATGGTGCATATGCACTCAAAAGAAAACTCTTAACTTTTATTTTCCCTAACGGGAAAGTAAAATTAAATTTATTGCTTTAGTTTTAAAAATAATCGCCAAGCATTCGGCTTAAAAAAATCCTTAAATACAAAAGCAACAGCTAAGTATTTAAGGACGATTTTAGTTAACCGCGGTTCCACCTTAATTGTCGAAAAATTTTCGACCTCTTTTTACAAATTTTTCTTCTCATTGTCAAAGTGGTTTGACATCTTTTCTAGTTTAGGGTTTTCACCAACCACCCTTTCTCTGAACACATCAAAAAGTGCTACTTGTCTTTAACTCAAAGTCAAATTATGGTTATATTATACTCACTATTAAAATTTTTGTCAAGTAAAAAAGGAGAATAATTCCCCTATTTTTCAAATTTTTTCATAGCGCTAGTGCCAATTGTTGTTACATTAATTCGTGGAGCAAATATTTTTTGAAGAAGGTCGGTTGCATTATTTTCATTATGTTGATAAAGATTAATCTTTTGCGGTGCAAGGTCTATGATTGAAGAAATTAAACCTTCTTCATTTAAAACTTTATTTTTATAATCTTCACTATAAATTTCATCATGACCAAAATATAGTTTATAACCTTCTTGTTCTTCAATAATATCAACTTCTTCTTCGCCAATATCAAGATTATCAATCAAAAATTTTAAAAGGTCTAAAAAACTTTCGTTTGACATTAAATAGTCACGATTTTCATTAGCAAGTGAAACAAGTTCTGTCCATTTGGATTTAAGCCCTGCAAGACGAAAATCATAAAAGGCTTCAAGAAAAAGATTTTTATTAAAATCCAAATTTTTTTGAATTATATAATAATCTGTTTCACGGTCAAAATTTAACAGTGCTTTTTTAAAGGCTAAAATTCCGATTTTATCATGCCTTGGCAATATCAAATTTTGCGACAAAAACTCACTCTTAAAAGATGAACAAATGGTTTGCGTTATAATTTTAGATAAAAAATCTTGAAAATTTTCTTGAAGTTCGCTTTTGCAACCTATCAAAATATAGATATAACCATTTTCTTCATGAGATGTTACAACCCCTCCAAACTCAGATGAGAAGGCTTTTAATGCATCATAAATATTTTTGGCTATATCAAAGTTTTCAGACCTGAGATTTAAGGAAAACTCCCACATAAAAACTCCTTACGAAAACTATTTTATGCAAGAGAGAAAAAAATACTCTAAAATATATGTTTAATTTTTAAAATTTAAGTAAATAATTTGACAAAAAAAAGGAAATTGTCCATAATATAACTATGAAAAAAATTTTTAATAAAAATATTCTTGGGATTTTAGCAATTTTTCTATTGCCATTATTTTTATTGACTGCCTGCAATAAAGTCAATTATTTTAACGTGCAGGTTTATCAAATGGGTAATGGCAACGTTCAAGGCCTAAATTCAACATCCCGCATTGCCGAAGGCAACGATGTTCATTTAACTGCAAACGAAAATCAAGACAACCCTTTTGTTTGTTGGATTAAAGACTTGCAAGTTGTTTCTATTGAAAGTGAATATACTTTTACAATGAGCGAGTCAACTCAAGGCACATATATTGGCTTGTTTGCAGAAAAAGACCCTAAATTTATGCTTTTTACTGCACTCACCACTGCCGAAGTTAATATCCCCGGAGTGACAACCTTTAATATTGATGTTTCAATAAGCCCATCAAACGATCAACCTACAAAAAGAACTTTATATTCAGGTGCAGTTTCAGATGAAGCAAGCGATATATATAATGGAAGTGTGTTTTCTTATTTAAACGAAACTTTATATTCCATAAATATTCACCTAACATATTACTTCCCTGGCATTGATGAACAGATTGAAGATAATTATACACTTCAACTTGCTGACACCGACTTTATAGAAGAAGATGAACAAGGCAACAAAACATCAGTTAATAAAATTATTGTTTCCGATGAACAAGAAACAATAAAATTAACTTTTGAAAAAATGACAAGGGTTTTAGCAGAACGAACATTTAACAAATAAAAAAAGTGGCATTGCCACTTTTTTTTGAAAACTATTCAAGATTATTTGCAAGATTTTGTGCTACAAGATTTTGTAGAGTTTGAGCTTTCATTTGAAGCTTCAACATTCTTGTTTTTTCCTTTCATCTTTGCATCTGAACCCTTATTTTTGGCTTTCTTACCAAACATAGTTTTCACCTCCTATTTTCAAGGTTATTCGCCTTGTATTAATAGTCTTTGCAAAAATAAGATTTTTATACATAAGTATATTGAAGAAAACCCTAAAAGATTCCTTCGGTCTTATCACCACACCACTTAGTTGTCGTCATTTCGACCAGAGTCCGTAGGACGACGATGGGAAGTCTCTAAAAGATTCTTCGACTCGACGCTAAAGCGTCGGCTCAGAATGACATATACATGTCATGTTGAGTGAAACGAAACATCTTGTTCAAAAGCTCCTTCGACTACGCTCAGGATGACAATAATAGTCGCCAAGCGTTAGGCTTGCGTGCAACATTTGGTTGCAAAAAAGATATGTTGCCATATCTTTTATACTTTCTTTATTTTGTCTTTTTGCCAGCAACTTTTGTTGCAGGTTTTTTTGCAGCAGTTGTTGTTTTCTTGGCAGGTGCTTTAGTTGTTGAAGCTGGTTTTTTTGCTTTGCCTCTTGCTTCTTCCAAAAGGTCATAGTATTTGTCGAAAACTGCAATAGCAACTTCTTCATCTTCTTCAACTCTTAAAATTGTGTTGCCTTGTTTGTCTTGGTCAACAAGGAATACAACTGCTTCGTCATCAGCAATGCCTTCAATTTTGTCGATTGGTTTTAAAACAACAAATAAAACCTTTTCCTCTTTAACTTCGTAAGGAATGATAGCAACTTGTTCAAAAGAGATTTGTTTGCCTTTTTCATCCATTAAAACGATAGGGTCTTTGTTGTCCTTATCAAGAAGAACATCTAATAAATCAACTGGTTTTTGTTCTTCAACTTTTTTTGTAACATTCTTTTCGCTCATATCTTTAATTTCCCCTTTTATTATTTTTAGAATTCATGTAAGATTGCAATATAATTTGTGCCGAAATTTTGTCAATCAAGCCTTTGCGTTTTTCCCAAGGGATTTTAGCTTCTCTTAAATAATCTTCGGCCTCGGCTGACGTCAAACGTTCATCAATAAAACAAACGTTAGCACCAGAGATTTCTTGAATTTTTTGTCCAATTGCCCTGTGTAAAACTGCCCGTTCACCTTCACTTCCGTCAATATTTAATGGAAGTCCAAAAGCAATATCGCTGACATTGAACTGTTTGACAAGGTTGGCAATGTGATTTATTGCATCATCTTCGCCTTTGTTTTCAAAGACTTCAAAAGCCGAAGAAATAATGCAAAGCGGGTCAGAAAGAGCAATTCCCACTCTTTTATCGCCATAATCAACACCCATTAATCTCTTGTATTGCATTCCTTCACCACTATGAGTATAGCCTATTTTTTAATTCCAAGTCAAACAAATTTAACAAATTATTCAACAAAAGACAATATTTCTTGAAGATTTTGTATATTCTCAATATAATAATTCCTTAAACTCACCTACTCCTGCCCCGTGTGCGGAATGGGAATTTCATCTATCATCTCCAGTTTAATTGCTACAACGCCAAATTTTAATTCTTTTTCTCTTGAATAAATATCATAATAAATCTCTTGAATTTGCTTTTTAGAAAAGCCGTCAAATCCAATATCCTTGTTTCGCACTTTTTAAAGAAAATAAAATCTCCAATCTTGATTAATTAACGTTTTTCATCATTAAGTCTTATTTCATAAATTTTTTATTTATTTTTAATTTTATCAAAATAAACTTCTTTAAGTTTCATCTCATGAATCATTAAACTTCTCCCTACTTACACTCAAATAAATCCTTGCCTTGCCCTACACTTACAATTAAAGGCACTTTTAATGAAACCACATTTTCCATTTCGCGTTTCAAAATTTGTGATGCAAGTTGCTCTTCACTTGGATAGACATCAACAATAAGTTCATCATGAATTTGCAAGATTAATTGACTTTTAAGTTTTTCTTTTTTCATTGCGTTATAAACATTTATCATTGCAAGTTTAATTATGTCTGAAGCCGTGCCTTGAAGTGGCATATTCATTGCCACACGTTCGCCAAAAGTGCGAAGTTGATATTTTGACGATGAAATTTCTGGAATTTTTCTAATTCTGCCAAACATAGTCTCCACCTGAGCATGCTTTTTTGCATATTCGACATTAGCATCCATAAATTGTTTAACTTTTGGATAACGAGAAAAATATGAATCAATATATTCTTTAGCTTTAGAGCGACTACTTTTTATATTTTGACTAAGTCCATAATCGCTTATTCCATAAATTATGCCAAAATTGACAGCCTTGGCTTCACGACGCATATTTGCAGTCACATCTTTCATTGGAACACCAAAAATTTGGGACGCTGTTCTTGCATGAATATCTTCGCCGTCATTATATGCTTTAATAAGTCCTTCTTCGCCTGACATATGTGCCAAAAGACGAAGTTCAATTTGATTATAATCTGCTGAAATTAAACTTCCACCTTCAAACTTTGAAATAAAAATTTTGCGAAGTTCTCTTCCCTCTTCATCTCGCGTTGGGATTGTTTGAAGATTTGGCTCACTTGAAGAAAGTCTACCAGTGCTTGTCAAAGTTTGATTGAAAGTTGTATGAATTATATCTCCAGAATTTTTACAAATTTTTTTATAGACGTCGATATATGAATTGATAATTTTCGATAATTTACGATGTTTCAAAATATTATCAACAATTGGAATATATCTAAGTTCATCTAAAACATCAACGCTAGTTGAGCCTTTTTTGTTGTTATATGCTTTTATGCCAAGTTTATCAAAAAGAATATGAGCAACTTGTTTTGGCGAATTTATATTAAATTCTTCATTGGCGTCAGCATAGATTTCTTTTGAAATTTTGTCTAACTTATTTTTAAAATATTCGCCTAGTTCATCAAGTTTTTCTTGGTTAATTTTAAAGCCATTATATTCCATTTGTTTTAAAATTTCAACTAATGGAAACTCGATTTTTTCATATATTTCAATTAAATTTTCTTCTTTTAAATTGAAAAGTAGAGCTTCCTTTTCTTGTTTATATTCACAAACCGAAAGCTTGTTTTCTCTTGTTTTAAGCCCTGCTGAGATGAT
>CAMUGK010000017.1 GCA_947088415.1 uncultured Bacillota bacterium
AAAGATTGGTTTACAAATTCTTCTAATTGGAACTCTTCTTATCCATGGGATTTTGAAAATGTTTGGAATATTAACTCTTCTAAAAATAACGGCTATCCAATTTTGTTAAATTTATATAAATTAAATGGAACAGGAAGTGTAGACGACCCATATTTAATAGGGTCTGCAAGTGATTTAAAAGGTTTAGCAGATAATGTAAATAACGAAGGTAATGAGTATGAAGGCAAATTTTTCAAACAGACTGCAGATTTAAACCTTGGTGGTTATGAATGGACACCAATTGGACATAAACTTGGCAATTCTTTCCGTGGCAATTATGACGGGGCAGATTATTCAATAATCGGAATGACAATTTTGCAACCTTGTCAATATAGTGGCTTATTTGGATATTCAACAGGTTCGTTATTTAAAAACATCAATGTTAAAGATGCTGTTATAGAAAATACTTATTCAAATGGAAGAACTGGTGGTATTTTAGGTTTTTCTGAATACTATCCAGATGGCTGTGCAAGATTTGAAAATTGTTCATTTAATGGCATGATAAACGTATCGTCAGGCTCGGCAGGTGGAATTGGTGGATATTTATATGGTTCAAGTCTTACAAACTGCAGATTTGACGGACAAATTACAGGAAGTGGAGGTTTCGTTGGTGGAATTGTTGGTATTCATGATTATATTGCGAAAGGAACAATAAGTGATTGTGTTGTGAACGGATATATTGAATCAACAAACACATCATGTAATGTTGGTGGAATTGTTGGTCGAAGTTATGCTGGTTTAAATATGTCAACAACCATAGTTAATGTAACTATAAAAACAACTGGTTCATCATCTTCAGTTGGCTCGTTAATAGGGTATATATTAAATTCTACAGGTTCTTATTCAAAAACAATTAATGATTGTGCAGGATTTGGAATGATATATTCAAACAGCACAGAAAAGACAGGATCATTGTTTGGTCACACTTCGCAAACATCTGGGATAACTTTCAATCGATGCAGTTTTGTAGGGTCAAGCAATAAGGCATTAAATTTTGCTGGAACAACATCTACAGCAGTGGAGATAAATAATTGTTATTCACAAGTAAACAACAAAGGTGTTTATAAAGGTAATGATTTTTCAGGTTGGACTATAGTTAAAAACAATAATAAAAACCTGCCAATGCAAAATGCATTATATTCAGTTGCAGAAGGTGGTCAAACAAGTGATTATATTATAAGCGAACTTGAAAAATTAGGGTTTGTGGCAATTACTTAAAAAACAACAGCAAAAGCTGTTGTTTTTTTAATATTGTGTCCATTTTAAATATAAACCATTTGGTGGCATTGTTATGCCAGCATATTGGCGGTCGCCGATTTTTAATGCCTGTTTAACGTTTTCAATAGTTAGTTTATTTCTGCCAACATCTATAAGTGTGCCAACAAGTATGCGAACCATGTTATATAAAAAGCCGTTTCCTGTAAACGTGAAGTAAATATAGTCCTTTTTTGTTGTTATGTCTATCGAATAAATTTCACGTGTAAAATCTTTTACTGCGGTTGCAGTTGAACAAAAACCTTTAAAGTTATGTTTGCCAATTAAAAGATTTTTAGCAGTTTGCATTTTATCAAAATCCAATTCATCTTTAATCCACGACGAGTAATTTGCTAAAAATGGGTCTTTTTTCTTGCCTGTATATATGCGATATTCATAACATTTCTTTTTGATGGAAAATCTAGCATGAAAATCCTGTGAAACTTCCTTTGCTTCAATTATGCTTATGTCGTCAGGCAGTAATTTATTGATAACTTCGGCAAGTTTGCTTACTGGAATATTAATGTCCATATCAAAATGTGCAGTTTGTGCAAGAGCATGCACGCCAGCGTCAGTTCTGCCACTGCCAAAAACTTCGCAAGGGTGACACAACAAAATTTCGAGAGCCTTTTCGATTTCGCCTTGAATTGTAGGTTTGCCATCTTGTTTTTGCCAGCCATAATAACGACTGCCATCATAACAAATTTTTATTAAAATTCTTTTCATAATGTTATTATATATTATTATTTTTAAATTTCCTAATGTTTTTGAAAAATCTTCTGACTTTGTGTCCGCTGTCATTCTATGGCACAGCCGAAGAATCTTTTGTTAACATATTATAAATACTTGCTTTTTTAAGGGGTTTATGTTAAAATTGTCTTCGTTAAATGGAGAGAATTATGACAGATAGAGAACTTAAAAATTTGTGGTTTAAATTTTTTGAAAGAAAGGGCTTTAAGCGTATTGCAGGGGCGTCGATTATTCCTGAAAACGACCCAACAGTTTTGTTTACAACGGCTGGCATGCACCCACTTGTTCCTTATCTTTTAGGCGAAAAACATCCTGCTGGCAATAGGATTTTTGATGTTCAAAGATGTATAAGAACTGGCGACATTGATGAAGTTGGCGACAACAGCCACCTTACTTGTTTTGAAATGCTTGGAAACTGGTTTTTAGGAGATTGTCCTAAAGAAGAGATGATTGCTCTTTCTTATGAATTTTTGACTAGCAAAGAGTATTTAGATTTACCAGTAGAAAGACTCGCTGTTTCGGTTTTTGAAGGTGACAACATTGCACCACGTGATGATGAGGCTTGCAATGCTTGGAAGAAATGCGGAATGCAAAAAGTATTTTTTCTTCCAAGAGAAAATAATTGGTGGGCGTTAGGTGGCGGTGTTGGCCCTTGTGGTCCAGACACCGAAATGTTTTATGACACAGGAAAGCCTGCTTGCAGTAAAGATTGTTCGCCAGCCTGTGATTGCGGAAAATATCTTGAAATTTGGAATGATGTTTTTATGCAATACAAAGTTGAAAAGGCAGGGGAAAAGGCTGTTAAACTAGATAGACCAAACATTGACACAGGTATGGGTTTAGAGAGAACGGTTATGGTGCTTAATGGGGCAAAAAGTGTTTATGACAGCGGTTGCTTAAAACGTGCTATTGATTATATTTCTTCAAAAGCCAAAGTGCCATATATTGAAAGTGAAAAATCTAAACGTTCTTACAGAATTATTGCCGACCATATTCGTAGTGCAACCTTTATATTAGGTGATGAAAGGGGCGTTGTTCCATCTAATGTAGGGCAAGGTTATATTTTGCGTAGATTTATTCGTCGTGCTGTAAATTGTGCAAGAAATATTGGTCTTGACAATCAAGAACTTGTTTCTCTTGCTGAAATTTATGTTGATGAATATGGCATAGATTATGCCGACATCAAGGCTAACAAACAAAAAGTCAAAGATGAACTTATCAAGGAAGTAAACAAATTTGCCAAGGCTATTGACGACGGACATAAAGAGTTTGAAAAAGTTATAAATGGCATTGAAAGACACAAAAACTTTGCAAAAGAAGGAGAAATAGTTGAGAACAAACTTTCTGGCAAAGCATGCTTCCGTCTTTATGACACATTTGGTTTTCCATTTGAACTTACAAAAGAACTTGCTTTAGAGCGTGGCTATACTGTTGATGAAGAAGGCTTTAAACAGGCATTTGAAAACCATCAAGAATTGTCAAGACAAGCGTCAGCAGGTCAATTTAAAGGTGGACTTGCAGACGGCTCAAAAGAGAGTGCTTATCTTCATACTGCAACACATTTACTAATGGCAGGCTTACGAAAAATGTTTGGTCAGCAGGTTATGCAAAAGGGTTCTAACATTACACCTGAAAGATTAAGATTGGACTTTAATCTTGACCATAAAATGCTTCCAGAAGAGATAAAAGAACTCGAAGATTTTGTTAATAACGCAATCTCAAGAGAAATTCTTGTCACTTGCGACCAAATGAGTGTTAAACAGGCAAAAGAACAAGGTGCAGTTGGTGTATTTGAAAATAAATATGGAGAGACGGTCAAAGTTTACACAATAGGTGATGTTTCAAAAGAAATTTGTGGTGGGCCACATGCTGAAAATACAAAACAACTTCATCATTTAAAAATCGTGAAAGAAGAAAGTTCTTCAAGCGGAATTAGAAGAATTAAAGCAATTTTGGATTAATTTTCATAAAAATATTGAAAATTAATTAAATATATGCTAAAATGAATATACATTAGAAAGGAGGAGCTCTATGGCTGATAAAGTTAAAAGAGGTTTTGGATTTTATCTATTTATGCTTTTGCTTGTTCTCTTGGCAGCATTCTTAGTTATAGTTATGATAATGTTGTTCTCACCAGGGAAGAGTATTTTAGGTTATAAATATTTCAGCTACAACATGGCTGACAGCAAAGCAATTGTCAAAACCGACACCACAGATGCCACACCAAAAGCTTTAGATTTTGATAAAATTGATAGAGTTATTATTTCTTCCAATTATGCAAATGTGAAGATAAATAAAAGCAATAAAGAAGATTCAAAAGATAGCGTCATTATTACAAACACAGCAAAAGGTTTTGCAAAAGATAGCAAAGAAGTAAATACTGAATTTAACTACTCAATCACTTATTCACTTGAAACAGGTGAAGGCGTAAGTAAATCTGTTCTTAATATTTCAGTTACTGAACCTCAAGCATTTTTGTTCTTTTCAAAAAATATCGTCATTGAGATTTCACTTAGAAAAGATAGCCAAACAAATTTTTCAAACATAGACTTTATAATTACAACATCTTCTGGAAAGGTTTCTATTGATGAAAATTATTCTGGACTTTCAATTAAAGACCTTACAGTTACAACGAATTCTGGCAATATTGCTTTGGCTGAAAATCGTGAATATGACAAATCTGAAGTTGATAAAGAAACTAATAAAGTTACCATAAATAAAACTATGTCGTTCAACTCTCTCTATCTTTCAACAACAAATGGAAGAGTTACCACAACAACAAACCTTATTGTAAACAATATGTCAAAGTTTATAATTGACGGGGGTGGCAAAGTTGAACTTAACAATATTTCCGATAATAATGGTTTGCAACTTGGGATTAAAGACGGAACTTTCAAAGCAAATGAAATTCACGGCGATGTCAGCATTTTAAGTCTTAAAAACGGAAGTTTGATTTTAGGAAATAGTGAAAATTCTAATAGTGGAATTTATGGCACTATAGAATCAAACAATGCAAAAGCCTTTGAAAATGGCAAAATTCAAATTTCCTTTGTTAGAGGCGATGTATCTATTCCTTATGGCGGTAATGCAAACATAGCGATTGAAAGAATTGACAATCAAACTATGATTAGAACAACATCTGGACAAATTAATGTCAAAGAAATTAAAGGACCAAGCATTGTTGAAAGCACAACAGGGAATATAGATGTTGGCATTAATGACCAGGATTTTGCAGATAAATTTGTGTCTATGAACAGTAAACTTGCACATCAATTTGAGTCACAAACAGGAAAAATGAAGGTGGCATTTTTAAAGAATGTTGGCACAATTAGCGAATTTAAAAATAATGCAGATATAGAAATTATTCTTCCACAAAACACTAAATTTTTGCTTGACTTAAAAGATAAAGACGGAAACCCAATTCGTAAACTTTCATCAACTGTGACCATTAATTTTATTGAAAATGATAATTATGATTATCCATATATGGTTAATTATGAAACTGGAGATGATCAAGAAATTTACACTCAAAACAAAATGATTGTTTTTGGTGGCGGAAGAATTGATGTTCATATGTAAAAAAGCCTTTATATCAGGCTTTTTTTATTTTGTTTTTTTAAAACTCAAAATTTGCTTTCGCTTTCTGGCTTTTTGTGTTAAAATATATTCAGGAGAAAAAATTGAAAATAATTCATATTGCTGACATTCATCTTGGTGCAACAAATAGAAAGTTGTCTAACAATTTGCAAAGAGAACTAAAAAATCAAAATGCAAGCCGACTCAAATATGTTTTTGATTATGCCAAAAACAACAATATCGGTGCGATTTTAATTTCTGGTGACCTTTTTCATAGCAAAAATCCAAGTCAACAACTTGTTAAATTTTTTGTTGATATTCTTTCTTCTTGTCAAATTCCTGTATATTATGTTAAAGGCAATCATGACGAAGATTTTATCTTTGCTGATAATGTTTTCCCACAAAACTTTCATATTTTTGATAAAAACCTTTCAAGTTTTTCGCTTGAAGAAAATATTGTTATAAGTGGACAATCTGGCAATGATTTGGGGTTTGAAAACTTAGATAAAACAAAATTTAATATTCTTTTACTTCACGGAGATATTCACTCTAAAGGTAATGATTTTATTGATGTTAAACTCTGTAAAAACAAAAATATCAACTATTTGGCTCTTGGGCATATCCATGCTTTTGAAGAAGGCAAACTTGACGAAAGGGGAAGATATTGCTATTCGGGTTGTTTAACAGGCAATGGCTTTGATGAGTGTGGCAACAAAGGTTTTGTAATTTTAGATACCGAAAATAATGAAATCATATTTAAAGTTATTGCAGGAAGTCGTTTTATAATTAAGACTATTGATATTTCAGGATTTACTAGTTTTGATAACCTTTGTGAAAAAATAGATATAAATTTGAAAGATATTTCTTATCAAGATTTTTTGCGTGTTGAATTTGTCGGTTTTTATGAAGAAGACCAAGACAAGTTTTTAGGGATGTTAGAAAATAAATATTCAAATTTATATTCATATTTTGAACTTATTGACAAAAGTAAAATAAAGATTGACACTGAAAAATTAAAACAAGAAAAACTATCGTTTAAAGCCGAATTTTTAAGTTTGGTCAGTCAAGACCAAACCTTGTCAGAACAAGACAAAAACAGCATTTGTGAATTTGGCATAACAGCACTGCGAGGTGATGACCTATGAAACTAATAAAATGTCATATAAACGCTTTTGGAAAACTTAAAAATTTTGATTATCAATTTTCTAATGGAATTAACACAATCTTTGGCGAAAACGGACTGGGGAAAACCACTTTTACAATTTTTTTAAAAGCAATGTTTTATGGAATGCCTAAAAAGGGAAATAACAAAGCCTATGCCATTTGTCGAAGTAAATATATGCCTTGGGAAGCGGGAGTTTATGGTGGCTCTTTGACGATAGATGTCGATGGCAAGATTTATACAATAACGCGAACTTTTGGCACAACGCCTGAAAGCGATACCTTTCAACTTGTTGATGAAAAAAGTGGAAGAGTAAGTCAAGACTATTCAAAAGATATAGGCTTTCAACTTTTTGGCGTTGGAGAAGAGACTTTTGAAATTTCTGCCTTTTTGTCACAAGAGGGTGTTAGTCTTGATATGAACGATGAAGTCAGGGCAACTTTGACAGGAGCAAACAAGTTTGAAAATGACTTGGCTGATGCAACACGTGCACAAAAACTTATCTCACAAAAAATTTCTAGTGTTAAAAGCGAATGCCCAAAACTTGTAGAATTGGAAGACCTTAAAAGAGAGATAAGACAAAGTCAAAATTTTATTTCATCTCTTAAACAAGAACTATTTTTACAACAAGATAAATTTGCCAAGTTGCGTGAACGTCATTTAAATTTAGAAAAACAAGAAAAAATTTTAAAACAAGAATATGCAAACTCACTTCATATCCAAGAAAAACAAAATCTCTTAAAAAATCAAATATTAAGTTTGCAAGAAAGATTGAAAGTTAAAGAAGAAGAAAAATTAAAAACTTTAAAAGACAAACAAAGCACTTTTTCAAAACCACAAAATAACAAAACTTCTAAAATCGGCATAATTATAACAGTGTTTTTGTTAATTTTAGGTGCAAGTTTGATTGTTGCAAGTTTTTTCGTGACAAACCAAATTTTGCTGCTTACTTTAGGAATAGCAATTATTGTTGCAAGTTTTGTTACGTTTGGAATTTTGCTAATTAAAATGGTTGGCATTGGCGAAAAAGATAAACTTTTGCAAAAGGAAAATTTGTCGGTTGAACTTAAACTTGCAGGGCTTGATAATGAAATTATAGAGTTAAAAGTCACTTTACAAAATTTTGAAGAACAATTAAAAACCCAAGAACAAACTGAGGTTGTGGATTTTGAAAGGGCTTTGGAAGAAATTCATAATATAGATAAAGAAAAAAGTTTGTTAGAGATTAAAATTAATAATCTTAAAAAAGATTTAGTTTTTCAAGAAGAAAAAGAAACATCACTTAATGACAATCTTTTTGCCTTGAGTGAAAAACGAGCAAACTCTTTAAAAACTATTGAACTTCTTGAAAAAACTAAAGAATATTTGAAACTTGCAAAAGATAATATTTCAGCAAAATATTTACAGCCTATGCAAGATGCGTTTAATCAACTTTATCTGCTGTTTAAGGCAAATGAAAAATTGTCATTAGATATAAATCTTAATGTAAACCAATTGACAAATATTGGTCTTAAAGAAAGAGAATATCTATCTCAAGGTCTTCAAGATGTGCTTTCTCTTTGCAAGAGACTTTCATTGCTGGACAAAATTTTTGTAAATCAAAAACCATTTATTGTGCTTGATGACCCTTTTGTTAATCTTGATGATAATAAACTTGAAATAGCAAAAACGCTTTTGTCAAAATATGCCGAAAATTATCAAATTATATATATATGTTCTCATTCACGTTGTAAAATTTAATAAAAACATTAAAATTAATTGAAAAAGCATAATTTTTATGTTAAAATATAGAAGAGTAGGTAAATATGGACATAATAACAATCAAAGACCAAAGCGAACTAAAGAAATATCTTAAAGAAGGTAGTGACTGTGTTTATGAATTTAAACTTCTTGGCATTTATGTTAATGTAAAGTTTAAATGCAATATTTTTGACACTCGCAATAAAAGAATTCATGAGGGTGGAAAAGATGGTGGCATGGTGGTTTTTAAAGCCCGTTCTGTCAAAGGAAATAATATTGTTGTAGATAGTCTTGAAGTAGATAAAATTAAAGCAAAATCAATTTTGTCAACATATATTTTTGCAGATAAAATCAAAGCCGACACTATTGAAGCCATGAATGTAGAAGCAAACAAAGTTAAGGCGAAAATAATCAACAGCCTTGTCATTCAAGCCAAAAAGGTTAAAGCTGAGTATATTGATATTTGTGAACTTCGCTCTTGCAGTAAACTTAAAGCCAAAAAAGTTTCACTTTTGTCAATGAATGGCGGAAGAATAATCGCAGATGAAGTTTCATTTAACAATAAAAAAGAAGACCAATGCCTTCCAATGACTAGAAGAAGACTTTCAAAAACCTTTCAAGAAAAACCATCGCAAAATGAAAATTCTAAAAATTTGAAGTCAACATCTCAAACAAAGATTGAGACTATAAAAAATAAAAAATAAAAATTGCCATTACCTTGTGGCAATTTTTTATTAATATTTAGTCAAAATATGCTAATAAATTTTTCTTGACGAAAACTAATAAAATGTTATATAATATTAAAAGGAGATTTAATATGTTTTTAGTTTTTGAAATAATATTTTCACTCATACCAGTATGTTTTGTTATTTTCTTGATTATGACAGCAATAAAGAATTCAAAAAAACAATCTAACAATTCCAAAAATGAAAGTTTTGACGATATTTTCAAAAAAATAGAAATGGAAACAAAAAAGTTTGATGAAGAAGATAGGGGGGAAGTTTTAGAAAAAGTTCAACGACCAACCCAAAAATATGATAGTGATAAAGAATTGGAAGAAGAACTAACTCGCAGATTTCAAGCCCTTGAAAACAAAACAAACACCACTCAAAGTCATGATGAAACATGCCAAGAAAATTCATGTGACGGGTGTGGAAGTCAAGATGTTTATGCCCAAGTTTATGGCAAACGCAAGAAAAACAAATTAAAAAAATAAGGCAAATATTAAAAAAGACCAAGTTAAAAACATAAAAAATATTATGTTTTTAATTTTTTATTAAAAATTTGTTGACAAATCAACAATTTTAGCATATTATTATTTCGGGAGATTAAAGAGTGGAAAACAGATATGAAAAATTTACTTCATTGATTGTGGGAATAAACAGAAGTATTCAAAAGATTAAAAATCAAGAGATGCAAGAATTTGGGCTTAAAGGCAATCAAGTGCAATGTATTTATTATTTATCACAAAGTTTAAATGGATTAACTCCATTTGAAGTTTGTCAACTATGCGAAGAGGACAAAGCGGCAATTTCAAGAACTATAAAAAATTTAGAGGAAAAAGGGCTTGTTTTTATTGACCAAACACAAGGCAAGAAATATCGCAATTTAATAAAACTTACTGAGCAAGGATTAATTTTAGGTGAGCAAATTCAAAATATTATTAAACAAAAACTTGAAATTGCAAGTAAGGGGATTCAAGAAATTGACCGAAAAAAGTTATATGAAATGCTTGAAATAATAAATAAGAATCTTGAAAAATTATCTAAAGGAGAAGATATATGATTAAAATTTTAGTTGATAGTGCGTCAGACATTGATAAAAAAGAAGCCGAAAAGTATGGAATTACAATGATTCCTATGATTGTTAGTTTTGGAGAACAAGAGTATTTAGATGGAGTAAATTTGTCGCATAAACAATTTTTTGAAAAACTTATAGAAAATAATGAATTTCCAAAAACCAGTCAAATTAATGAATTTAGATTTGATGAAGTTTTTGAAGAACTTACAAAGAATGGGGATGAAGTTATTGCAATTTTAATTTCATCAAAGTTGTCAGGAACTTTTAATTCGGCAAAACAAGCGGTAAAAAAATATAAAGAAAAAGTTTTTGTGGTTGACAGTTTAAACGCTTGTATAGGCGAACGTATTTTGATTGAATTGGCAATCAGGCTTGTTAAAGATGGAAAAAATACAGCACAAGAAATTGTAGAAATTCTCGAAAAAAAGAAAAAAGATATAAAATTATTGGCAATTGTGGATACGCTAAAATATTTAAGAAAAGGCGGAAGAATTTCCTCTGTAGCTGCATTAACAGGTGAGATTCTTTCAATTAAACCTGTTATAAGCATAACAGACGGAGAAGTCAAGATTGAGGGTAAAGCAATGGGTTCAAA
The DNA here is from genome assembly GCA_947088415.1 of uncultured Bacillota bacterium. Lineage (GTDB taxonomy): Bacteria > Bacillota > Clostridia > Christensenellales > UBA1242 > Caccovivens. Next base: position 10,917 of record CAMUGK010000017.1, read on the forward strand.
AAATGCAAACAATCTTTTGTTAAAACTATTAAATAATTGTGGTGGAATAGATTTTAATTTGCCTTTTACCTTAGCTTATTCGGGATTGTCAGATGAAATCTTAAAAAAATATTTAAAAGACAGTGAAAATTTGTGGAAAGATAAGGCAGAAAATATCCCTTATTACATGATAGGAAGCACAATTGGTGCTCATGCAGGGCCAGGGGCTATTGCAGTTGCATTTTTTGCAAATTCAAATAAAGAGGTGAAAAATGATAAAAAATAGAATTACTCAAATAGTTTTTCAAACAGTATATTGCACGCTTGCTATTATAGCAGTTTTAACAAGTCTTGGTTTGTTTAACGGAAAATTTAATAGTAATTTTTATGTGTATTATACGAATCTTTCAAATTATATTTGTTTTGGACTGATGTTTGTTATTTTGGCAAAGACTATTATTTCTTTCAAAAAAAATGCGGAAGGCTGCTGTAATACAACACCTAAATTTAATTTTTTGTGCGTAATCTTAATTCTAGTCACTCTTTTAGTTTATAATATTTTGCTTGCAAAAGATAATTCTGCTTTTGAATATTTTACCTCATTAAATAATCTTTTAATGCATTTAATTCTTCCAATAATGTTTATTTTAAACTGGGTTATATTTTATGAACATAGAAAACTTAAGTGGTATTTTCCATTACTTAGTTTGATAATGCCACTTATATATATTTGCTTTATTCTTATAAGAGCGGCTATATTAAAGGGGAGTGGGGCAATATTATATCCATATTTTTTCTTGAATGCAGATAAATTAGGTTGGGGTGGCTTTTTTATGTGGGTATCAATTCTTATAGTAATCTTCTTATTTATTGGATATATATTATACTTTTTAGATAATATCGCATATTTCAAACAAAAATTTAAGATGAAAAAAGAACAGAATAAAAATTCCCAAATGTAATTGATAAGATTATAATTTTGAAATATTACAAAAAATAGATATATCAAAACAAAAGAGAGAAGATGAATATTGACTTCTCTCTTTATGCTTTAATAGGTTGGTGGGGCGATGTGTAAGTTAAATCCACCAGTTATGCCAGTAGATTTTTATTTGAAAACAAAATAGTGCTTGTAGGAGGGAAAAACTTTCGTCAAAACTTTCGTCAAATTTGCCATAGAAGGTATGCAACTATAACTTTTATATCAAATTTATGTGGTGCTAGTGGGGCGACGCGTAAAGAAAACAAGCCTGTGTGCTTGTTTTTAGCCAAAGCCGAAGTTGAATTTGCAATTCAACTTCGGAGGGCGCTCAGTGCCCACCTAAAAAATAAATTTTAAATTTAAAAAAAGGCTTTGTATAAAACAAAACTCTTTTTCGACATTGGTGCGACAAGTGATAATGTATCCGAACCGCTGGCAAGTCCAAGTCGGGCTTGGCTATGTGCGGTTGCGAATAAAGTTATCCAAACGCTAGTCAGTTATATATCCCTTCTTTAGAAGAAATTGCTTTATATCTTCTAACTTAACATTGGGATTAACTTTTATAGCATATCTTACACTAGACACATAAGCTTCTATTTCTGCCGCATCATCATAAACGGCAACATCAACACGAATATCTTTTTTAAAATTAAGAGACCAAATATAATTTGATATGTCATCGGCGATATTCCAGTCTAAAGTTTTATATATAGTCATTCCTTTAATTGCCATACTTACTCCTTATAAATTTATTATAACATAAATCTCTTATAATTCAAAATAAAAGAAGAACTTTGGTGCAAGTTCTTCTCTTTGTTTTATTGATTGTTTTGCAAATGCGAATAGACTGCTTTTGCGGTAGGGCACGAAAAGTCGCCATTTGTGTCGGCAAAGTTTATTAAGTCGTTGGCAAATATAAAGGCAATGTCTTTCATTTGCTTTGGGCTTAGTTTCGCTTTGCCTAACTTTAATACATTAGTATTAAAGGAAAATTTGGCTGAATTTTCAGCTATATCTTCACAATCAACAAAACATTGTTTGTCAATAATCTTATTTGTCATTTCATGTTTTTATTAAATATGAAATGCATGTTAGCAGCGATTATTGACTTCAATCCTATGGCCTTTCGACCATTTTTATCTTAACATATTTTGTTTGTTTTTGCTACCTTTCCGACAAAATTTGCAAGCAAATTTTCAATAAAAAGAAGTGGGTTTCCCACTTGCTTTCGCCTTTGTGGAATGTGACTCAAAATTGCCTCACCACCCCCTTTGGGGTGAGGCAGCTACAAGCCCGATATTTAGGGGCTTGTAGCGATTGCAAATCGCATTTTGAGTCTATTCCTTATCCTGCTTACTATAAATTTATCTATATTACACATATTTTTACTTAAATTCCGCCCAAAACACCGCTTTTTTTGAGATAAAAAATATCTCTATATATGAAATATATAGAGATAGGTAAAATTATTTCAACTTGTTAAAGAAATCAACCTTTTGACTATCTTCAAAATAGCCTTCAATTTTCTTTAACAA
>CAMUGK010000018.1 GCA_947088415.1 uncultured Bacillota bacterium
TCTTTTCCTTTATTTTTCTTGCAAATAAATATTTGCTGTATTTATTATTTTTTTAAATTTTAATTTTTTTGTAATTTTATTTTGTATATATTAAATTAAAAATAATTATATATTTATTTAATTTTTGTTTGATAATTTAATATAAAAAGTGTTAGAATAATAAATATAAAAATTAAACGGAGTTAGCAAATGAAAAAGTCTGCAGTTCTTTCACTGTTAATGATGATTGCATCTTTGTTTTTATTTACTTCTTGTGCACAAAATCCTAATTTTTCGGGCGAGTTTTCAAGTGAAGAATTGATATATTCAATTGGCGAAGAAGTAGACTTTTTTGGCGAATTAAAATTAAAGGGAATTTCAAAGGAGGAAGTTGAATTTTCTCTTTCAAGTGGTATTGCCTTGAAAACCAATAACATTTACAAAATGACAAAGGCTGGCAGTGCCTTGCTTACTGCAACAAGCGGTGATTTAGTTTTAGCATCAACTACCCTTGTAGTTAAAGACAAATTTTCATCTCCAAAAAATTTGACTATAAATGAAAATGGCTATATAACTTGGGATGTGGTAGTTGGGGTTAAAGACAACCAAGTTTATCAGCCAGACAGTTACACAGTTGTAGTTAATGGTGTTTTACATAATGATGTTAGAGATACAAGACTTGAATTAACAGAAGAAGGTATTTATTCTGTTGAGGTTAAAGCCAATGCCAGCAAATATTTTGATGGAAGTGAATATTCCAGTTTGTCAAATTTTGAATATAGACATATGACATCTGCAACAAATATAATTTTATCTTCAAGCAATTCAATCAGCACAAATATGACATTATCTTGGGACTGTGCCCAGACTGCCAATTTTGACGTTTTGATTAATGGCGTTATAGTTGCACAACAAATTAATAAAAAAAGCGTAGAACTTGACTTTAACAAATTTGATGCAGGGGCAATAATTAATGCAAGCATTATTGTAAATGACAATCATAACAAAATTTATTCAAGTAAAAAGGATTTTGTAATCAAAAAACCTTATTCGCCTTCAGCGCAAGCCATTATTGAAAACTATGATGGCGTTATCCGTTGGAATGAAATTGAAGGGGCTACAAAATATATCGTTGAATACACTAATCTTTCAACAGGGGCAAAAATGTTTGCCAGAGAAGAAGATTTAGTTAAAGCCAATGGTTATGTTTATTATAACCTTGCTGGTGCTGAAAAGGGGAATTATAATCTTCGCATACAGGCAAAAGGTGGCATGATTAATGACAGGCTTTACACAGATTCTAACATTGAAATAATTTCAGATATAGTCAAACTTGAAATGATGAAAGCACCAGAATTTTCTTATCATTTTACTGACACCGAACTTGTTTTAGATTTTGCAAAGAAAGATGGTGCAGACAAAATTATTGTTGAGATTAATGGGGTCAGCCAAAATCCAATAGATGTTTCACAAGGTTTAAGTTATACACTTTTACTTTCAGATATTGAAAATGATGATTTCACGCTTAGCGTTCGTGTCATTCCAAACCAAAATCAAACCAATACTTTAAGTTCTGACAAAAATATAATCAATCTTTATAAACTTAAAGATATTTCAAATTTTAAACATACTCTTGAACAAGAAAACAGTGTCTTAACGTTTGATAAAATAGAAAATGCTGACAAATTTGAAATTAAAATCAATGGCGAAATAGTCACAAATTTTGAAAGAACCGAATTTTTTGATGAAGAAACGCAAATTACAAAGACAATCTTAACAATACCAAATCTTGCAAATTTTAATCCGATAGATAATGCTTATAAATTTGAACTAATAATTTCACGTCAAGACGGAAATTCTAATGTTGTAAAAAGCGAAAAAGCCATAACAATTTTAGGCAAACCTGAAAAATCAAGTTCTCGTGTTGACGGATTGTTTGATTGGTCAAGCTTGGCAGATAGTGGTGTTAAATATGACTATACAATTTTCTCGTCAAATGCTAGTCAAGAACAAGGCGAAATATTAAAGACAAATTCTACAATCGAAAATATTATTAAACAGGAAGATAAACTAGAGTTTGGTTATTACATAATCAAAGTTGAAGGAAAATCTGATGACACAGATAAATATTTAGATGCTAATTTTGGTGGCTTTAACGAAAACAACTTTCTTCAAGAATTTTTTCATGTTGAAAAGCAAATTTCTTCGCCAAAACTTTTGTTAGAAGAAAAAAATGGCAAATATATCGTAAAAATTCAAGGGCAAGAATTTGCAGGAAAATATATTGTCAAATTAGATGACCAAGATTTATCTAATGGAACAATTGTTCCGTCAATCGAGCAAGATTATTTTGAATGCCCACTTGAATCAACCTTGCCTTTTAAAAAAGGTGACAACAGTTATGATAGTTTGCCTTACAAAATAAGCGTAGTTGCTCAAGTTGGCAATGACGGAGATGCAACTCTTCATCCACAGTCAGAGGTTTCACAACTTTTAGTTTATAGACTTCCAACCCCTGAATTTTCAACCTCTGATGTAAACGGCGAGCAAAAACTTGTTGTTAAAATGGCAAATGGTGTTAAAAAAGTTGAAATTAAAGAGGGTGAAACGCTGCTTAACATCGATGAAAGCAATGAAATTAGTTTGAAAAGTTTGGTTGGGTTGTCGCACCTGTCTTTCAAGTTTATTGCTAAAGATAGAGAAGAAGATTCCAACATTATGTATTTAGAAAGTGCTATAAACTATGTTGACTTTTCTCGCTTAGACACTCCAACAAATTTAGCCTTTTCAAATGGACAACTCTCTTTCATTAGTAACAGTCATGACAATACTTCAATTTATAAAATTCAAATAACACTTGTAAATAGCGTTAATGGAAATAAAGTTTGGGAAACTCAAACAATCGAAACAACCTTTGACCTTAATGGTTATGTTGAAAACATGAGGTCAAACCCTGAGTTTATGTCAGATTATGCTAATTGCAGTGGAGTGTTGATATCTGTTCAAGCATACAATTTTGATTTTATAGATGGTGTTTTCTATCTGCCTTCAGATTTTTCTCAAAGCAAATTGTTAGAAAAACTTGATAGCCCTGTCATTTATTTTGACACACAGACTTTAAGATTAAGCTGGAACAAAGTTGAAAAAGAAGGTTTGACAACTTATTCAATTTATGTTGACGGCGTGAAATATAATAAAGAAGATATAACAGGTCTTTTCCAAGATTTAACAGATTTAGATTTTCTTCAAGCAAAAGAAATTCTTGTGTTTGCAGAAAATTCAAACTATCTTTCATCTGCATATTCAAACAAAATCGTTGTTCGCAAACTTAATGCTATTGATAAGGTCTCAATTTCTGGCAATAATCTTGTTGGACATATACCTTCAAGCGACCTTAATCAAACACAATCTTTAATGGTCAACGATGTAGTTACTTCGTTCAATACAATAAGTGGAGTTTTCCAAATTTTATTGGAAAATGCCGAAAACAATTTTGCAATCAAACTTGTTGCAAAACCACAAGAGAGAATTGGCAATGACACATATTATTACATTTCTTCACAAACAAAAAATTACAAACTGATTTCTCTTGAAAGTGGCAGTGAACAGGCAGTAAAAGACAATGAAAAAATATACTGGCCAGCACTTGCACAGAGTTTTGTCGGAAACCTTACAAACCCACTTTCTTATACATTAACTTTATTTGCAGGAGAAGCTCAACTTCAAACATTTGATAGTCAACTTGACACTCAAATCTTATTTAATGATGAAAGAATTTTCAATAGACCTGCAGGAGATTATAAACTTAAAGTCGAAGGCGTTCTTAAAGATTATGTTTTGTCTTCTTTGGGTCAAGATGCGGTAGGCTATTATGGTAAAAAAGATTTAGGAACAATAAGTTATAAAAAATTGCAAGGCATTCAAGATTTTGATTATTCAGTTAAAAATGCTTCAGGCAATTTAATGGAAGAAAGACTTAATGGAGAAGTAGTTGCGACTTGGACGGATGTTTGGGGCGACAGCAAAAACACCATGTTTGACATTGAAGTTGATTTGACAGAGCTTCCAGAGGAATTTGAGTCATATAGGGACAAAATTTCAAACATGTTTAAAAATCTTAAAGACGGAAGCAAAAATGACTTTATATTAGGGCTTGCAGGATTTACTTATTCATTAAAACTAACCAATGGTCAATATGTTTTTACTTTAAGCAATAAAATTGCCGATTTAGTTTTTGGAGCAGGCACAACAGAATTTCCAATTTTTGTTCATTCAAATGGCAATATAAACTCAACTTCGCAAGACTTGACATTTAAACGTCTTTATTCTCCAAGCAATGCAAAGATTTCAGGAGATGGAGTATTGTCGTTTACTTCATCAAACGGAAGCAATAGGTATGTAATTTCAATTAAGATTAATGAAGGAAGAACTCAATATTTCGAGACAACTTCAACTTCGATTGACCTTATGAATGATTACATTAAAGATACAACAGGTATTTACTTTATCTCAGTCTTGGCAGATGATACAACCAATGAATATCTTCCAGCCCACACTCTTTTAGAGTTTGAAGGCAGAAGACTTCAAGGCGTGACAAATGTTTTAGTTGAAGAAACAGGCAATATTGCAATCACTATTGCCGATGAAGGTGAAAATCAAAATCTTGAATTTATAGCAAGATTTAAAGATGTTGAAAAAATCTTTATACCAAGAAAAGATGAAAATAATGATAATGTTTATCATTATTCTACAGCAGAGTTTGTTTTGCTTTTTGGAGAAGAAAAAATTGACTCAAACTTTGTTGAGATAAATCTTTCAGTTCGTTTGCAGGGGAAAATTAATTCTCCTCAAAAATCATTAACTTTTGGTTTTAATAAAGATGGACTTTTCACGCTTGAGCAAAAACGAGAAATACAATTTGAAAATGGTGTTTTATTAGTCAATAAATCCAAGAACTATTTAGTAATTAAAGAAAATATAGACATCACAACAGGGCTTTGGATTGAATATCATTATTTTGCTATTCCAGAAAGTGAAGATGAAGAAAATCCTTCTCAGCCACAAGAAGTTGTTGTCAAAATTCCTCTTTCAACCTCTTCAATCAAAGGCTGGTGGGTTACAAATAATGATGGCAGTGAATATTTTACAACATCTGAACCAGCAGAACTGTCAGCAATCAAATGTTTTGCTCTTAATATAGATGAAGTGTTAAAAGAATTAGGCGACGGCGATTATTCATTCTTTATTTCACGCATTTGCAAAGATGGCGACTTGGTTATACAATATGGAACATCAAAAATAACATATTCAAAACTTCCAGCAATTGACGAAACGCAAGTTCGACTTAATAATGAAATATTGGTTTGGCGTGGAAGTGAAGACGCTCGCACAGCAAGCTATTATCTCAATCTATATACAAAAGAGAACGGAGAATATAAATTCTTCACTCAACGTGAAGTTACAACAACAACCAATTTTGATTTAACTCAAATAATATCAGACACAACAAGACCTTTCTATCTTACAATTACATCGCTTCCTTCTTTAGATAGAAAAGATTTGTTGCCATCTCTTGCTTCAACAGTATTCACACTTCAACGAAATGCAGCACCTGTTAAGCTTGAAAACTATAATGGAACATTGCAGTTTAATGTGGATAGCATCAGAAATATGCAACTTCTTAAAGATATTGAAAACAACTATACAGATTATAAAGTGCTTGGCCCATTAATTGCAAAATCAACATATAATCAACCATTTACATTCTCAGTCAATAGGGGAAATATTTCTTCAATTAATGTAAAATTAAAATTTGTAAAAGTTGTTGATGGAAATGAAAGTGAAAACTATTTTGTTACAGTCAAAGCATTAGACCTTTTAGCTTATCAACTTAACAATCTTACATTTGGCGAAGAGGGCAACCAGATTTCTTATATGAACATTCTTATCAACTTGTCAGGCTCGAATTCTATAGAACCTAGTGATAGAGAAACTGTAAGAAAACTTGTTGAAGATATTCAAAGTTCAAAATTTGGACTTGCAAACAGCAAGGTGTTATTTGATGATTTTGGGCGTCATATTCCAGCGGGCAACTATAATGTTTATATTCGTCAAGAAGGCGTTCCTTTTGATGCTGTTAATAGAGAAGGTGTTATTCCATCAGAATATTCAAATTCGACATTCTTGAATGTTGCACCTGCACCGGAAATCCTTTTGGATAGAGAGGGAAGCAATGGTGTTTACTCTTATTATTTATACTTTAAGCCAGTAGATATTCAGTCTTTAAACAGCAATCAAATTAATTCACAACAGGCACTTGCATATAAACTCAATCTTCGAGTTGGCAGTGAAATTAAAGAATTTAATATTGTAAATAATGACGGAACATGGCAACTTCTTTATCAAAATGATGGCGAAGAAGAAAGTTTGTTTGACCTTGATGACAGCAAACGCCAAGGTTATATCGCAATCAATTTAACCCGTGACTTGTCAAGAAAAATTGCAAACTTGAGTGGCGAAGTTTGGAATGCAACTATTTATGCAGTTGGAAATGATTTTACTTTAAACAGCAAATCAAACCCAATTTCAATGGAAATTTTAGATTTCAACTATCAAAGCCTTAGACTTGATAATGGCATGCTTTCTTGGATAAGCGGAAGTGATAATGGAACAAGAATTTCTTATAAAGCAAAAAGTTCAACCCCAGATGTTTTGCCAGTCATTTCAGGCAAAGGGTTAAAAAATCTTAACTTGCCATATGCAGGACAATATGATTACATTATTTTTATGGCTCGTGGTGGCTATTCAGAAAATTCTGTGATAGTTGACAGCGAAACTTATAAACTTGAAAATTTATATGTCCGTGCAAAACCAGATATTAAAGTTGAAGAAGGTAATTTTGTTCTTAAGAATAAAGGCAATGAAGATAAAAAATTTGCAAACTTCACTCAATTTAATGTGACAAACAACATTTCAAAGAAAAATAATCTTTGGACAAAGACAAATAAATTTGACGATGTTAATAAAGAAATTCAATATATTCTTGGTGTTGATGAAAAACTTGGCAAAGACGAACTTAATGCAACAAAGTTTGAAATCACTTCATCAGGCAATTCAATTGAACTTACTGGAGAACATGCGTCAGAAAATCATTTTGTAAGAGAAAAACTTGAAAATGATGCAAACAACGCAGATTATATATTAAAAATAAATGAAAATTCAACAACTCAAGCTTTATTGATAGAGTCAGAAAGTCAAGAAATTTTGGGCAGTATGCTTCCAAGCATTCAAAACGCTAAAGTTAAGGACGGACATCTTGTTTGGGACGATGTGACAACAAATGAAAACTTTAAACCTTTAAATGAAAATAGTCAAGTTTTATATAAAGTTTCTGTTTATTATTTTAAAACCATAGATGCACAAACTTATGAACAGAAAGATGTTTTCTATACAAGCGAAAATGCTTTTGATTGCAAATTGATTTCGGATAATCGAAACTTTAAATATTATTCGATTTCTGTTACAACAATCGCTTGTGATAAAAACAACACTGACAATCGAACAGCAATTCTCTATGACGATGGAACTTATGCTTTAACAAGTGAAGAAATGGTTTTTGGCAACAAAACTTTGAAAAAAGTTGATGCTCCACAAAACATTTCAATTAAAGATAATGAATTTGTTATTAGATATTATCCACAAGAAATTGACATAAACAACAACACAGTATCTCCAAATAAGATTTCATTCAAACTGTTTGAGAGAAATTCAGGAAAAGAAATTTCGGGCAAGCTTCATGGTTTAAATTCAAGCGAAGAGGAAACAGAAAATTTTGTTGTAAACAAAGAAGGGGAAACTCCATATTTTGATGCCTATTTCTTGCCTGATGACAACCAAATCTTGTATGAAAATAGCGGAAACTATTATGTTACAGTTTATGCATATAGACCTGTGGAAGAAATTACACTTGAAAATGCTGAACTTATATCTCATCCAACTGCTTTGCCAGATGCTGTTTATAAACTAAAAGCTATTCAAGAAGATGATTTAGATTTTGATTATAATCTTGATAACGACACTTACACATTAAGTTTTGAAAGATATTTTGAAACCTATCGTATCGGTGGACGTAAAGATATAATTCAAATTCAAATGTTGTTAGAAACACAACAAGGTAATTTAACGTATAGAGTTTTAAGTTCAAATCCACAAATCATTTTACAAGTATCAAACACAGCAACAATTCCTGTTCTTAGTGAAAATATAATTGAACTTCCAGAAGGCACAAAAGTTTCTTTCAAGGTTTCTAAATACCAGAATGTTCAAGACGGAATTATTACACCTCTATTGATTTTGGGCAGTGATACATGTTTTGATTTCACTTTAAATAGAGGTCAGTTTGGCTCAACTGACAGCGTTGATTGGGATAGCGAAAAAAATAATGTATATTGGTCAAGCACAATTGATGTCATAAATGGCGAAAATGTTAAGGCTTATTATAAACAAGAACGTCTTGACGGAAGTATTGTTATGACCGAGATAGATGATTTGACATTTAAAGCAAATCAAAAAGTTATGCTTACAAAAGAAAGTCAAGATATAAACGGCGAAATCTATATCAAAGCAGGATTCAACCACTCTGCAAGAAATGTTTATTTCAAACAATCAGATATAGACAATTTACCTTATCTCGAGTTTGACGAAAATGGCTCTACTATTGCAAGACAATATTTTGTTGTAGTTTATTTCAATGATGGCACAAGTGAAACTTCAAAGATTATTAAAACTAACAATCCACAAGCGCTTATTTATCAGCCAGATAAAAATGGCACAATAACTCGCATATCTGTTTATGTTAAAGACGGCAAGTTTAGCCTCTTCTCACAACCAATTGAAAAAGAAGGTGTATTTGATTATAAACTTTTTGATAGCGGGTTAGGGACAAAAGAAGACCCTTACATTATTGCAAATCAAAAACAATTTAAAAACATTGCACTAAGAAATTCAAGTTCTGACAAGAGTTATTTTAGATTGAAAAATGACATTACTTTAAATTCAGAAGAAAATGGCGGATTTGTAATTAATTCTCAATTCTACGGCGAACTTGATTGCAATAACAAAATCATTACACTAAACCTTAATGGAACAAGCACAATTGATAGAGTTAGTCACATATTCTTGCCAGCAACTGAAAATCGAGAATATCGTTATTCTTGCGGTGCAGGGTTGTTTACAAGTGTAGAAAACAATGCAAGTATTTCTAATTTAAAACTTAAAGTTAATATTAATATTCTAGACATAAGTTCAAGTTTAATAGTTGCGCCTATTGCAATTACAAACTCTGGCAAAATTGAGAATATAGAAATTATTGAATATAAGACAAACTTAACTTTAACAAACCTTGATGTAAAACTTGCCTTGTCTGGACTTGTAGATACAAACTACAACATAATTCAAAATGTAAATAACAATGCAGATGTCAACCTTTATGCCAATGGCGAATATTTGCCAAATATTGTATATTCAGGGGTTGCAATACAAAATCAAACACTTGGATTTAACAATGCCGTTATTAAAAATTGTGTAAATAACGGTCAAGTTTTACTTCTTGCAAAAGCAGGACAAAATGGTGCTAAATTAATGGCTTCTGGAATTGTTGGCGTGGTTTTAGATGGTGCACAAGTTTTAAATTGCGGAAATAATGGAAATATTGCTCTTCGCGGTCAAGGTGTATCCGATTTTATTGGTTATTCTTGCGGAGTTTCGCTTAGAGTTTCAAGTGGCGAGAATGACTTTAGTAGACTTGAAAATATATTCAATAATGGAAGTCTTACTCTTGAAAGTCAATCAGGTAATAATATTCAAATTCTTTCTTCAGACAACATCGCAGGCATAGCACATACAATTCAAGGCGGAACTATTCTTTCTGGACTTGTTGACACAGCAAGACAAAAACTTGCAGTAAATTGCAGTTCAAGCGTTACTGCAAGCGGGTGCTTTGCATCAGTTTCTGTTCAAAATCTGTCAAACGCATCGCTTAGCGAAACGCAAACAAATGCAGTAGATGGCTGGCGAGTTCAAATTAAAAGCAAGGCAGATGGCGGATATATTGCATCGTTACTTCAAGCTTAATTGTAATTTTTAATTTGTATAAATCATAAAATGTATGCATGAAAAGATTAACAAAAATATTTGTATTATGTTTCTTTTTGTGCAGTATTGTGTCAACCTTCTCTGCATGTTCAGAGAAGGTTGTTTTTCCTAACACTAGCATAACTTTGGGCATGGCGTTAACGCAAGATGGCAAGATGACGCAAGAGCTTGGATTTTCCTTTCAAAGCCAAAAACTAAAAGAACTTGGTATTGGCAATACAAAAATTGAAGAGATTAAAAACAATATGATTGCATCAATTAATGCTCTTCGCAACGAGTTTTATATCACTTACCTTGTCAAATATTCTTCATCCCCTAATCAAGAATATAAAATCGGGGAATCGCTTATCATAAGTGATGCTTTCTATAGCGAAGAAAGTGATATGGTCATGTTTGTAATTGTTTACAAAAATTTCGCGACTTGGCAGTTTTATAATTCTTCCAAAAAACCAGATGATATAGTTGATGAAAAACCAACTTCAGTAGCAAATTATATTACCAAAACTTCTTCCACATCAAGCTTTCCATTTTCAGCAAACTGGACAAAACAAAATGGCGAAAAAATCACAGTTGGCGAGAGATATTTGTCAATTTATAAAAGTGTATATAACTTAACTCTTCCAAACAATATTTGTTCAAAACTTGAAACTCCAAAATTTGTATATGATTATGCGACGCCATTTTCTAATATAAAAAGCAATGCTGAAATGGTTATAAGAAATAATGGACTTTATCATAATGTTTGGATTAAAAATCAAGAAAATTATAAAGACGCTCAAATTTCTTTATCTACAACAGAGATTAACTATGGCTTATGGTATTTAACATTATTTTTAGCAGTGATTGGCTTGTTTGCAATTTGTTTGATAATTTTAAAGTTAAAAGATTGGCATAAAAGTATAAAAAAGTGACATTGTCACTTTTTTCTTTACACTTTTAAAGTTTTATGATAAAATAAAAATATGAATATTAAAAAAGCAGTATATAAAACTAGTGCAGTTAATAAACAAGGACTTATCATTGATAACACTCCAGAATTTGCCTTTGTTGGAAGAAGCAATGTTGGCAAATCTTCGCTTATCAATGCTTTGGTAGGTCAAAAAAAACTTGCAAAAACATCTTCAACCGCAGGGCTTACTAAAATGGTTAATTATTTTGATATTAATGACGATTTTCGTTTTGTTGACCTTCCAGGTTATGGTTATGCAAAAGTTGGCAAAGGTCACTTAGATGTTTGGGCTTCTCTTATGGCAGACTATCTTGAAAATTCAACATCTCTTCAAACAGTTTTTATCTTGCTTGACTGCCGAATTTCGCCTTCAGAACTTGATAAAGATATGATAACCTATCTTGTTTATCATAATATTCCATTCAGACTTATTGCAACTAAATGTGATAAACTTTCAAAAAGTCAACTTAACAAAGCAATAGAAAATATTGCAAAAGAACTTAAATTGAGAAAAGAGATAATAATTCCCACCAGCAGCTCTTCACGTCAAGGAATTGAAATACTTTTAGAATATTTAGAAAATGTGTTAGAGGCAAATAGACAATGACAATCAAAATTATAGATTATGGTCATTCAGGGGAAGGTGTTGGCAAAAGTCAAGGCAAGGTTTGTTTTGTGCCATTTGCTTTAAAAGATGAAGAAATTCAAGGGGAAATAACATCAAACACATCAAAGTTTTGTAGAGTTTGTCTTACAAAAATTATCAAAAAGTCGCCACTTCGTTTAGAGCCACCTTGTCCTTACTTTGAAAAGTGTGGGGGTTGTGCCTTTCAAAACCTAAAGTATAAGGATGAAATAGATGTCAAATTATATATGCTAAAAAATCAACTTAAAAAAGTGGGGTTTAATGGCGACATTGATGTTTTTCTTTCTCCTAATGAATATGGTTATCGAAACAAAATAAAATTGTTTTGTTGTGGGAATGATTTGGCATTAAACAAAATTGGCAGCCAACAACTTGTTCCAATCAAACATTGTTTAATCGCCGAAGACAGAATAAATAAAGCTATAGAAAGCGTTCAAACTTTTATTTACGCAAAAAATCTAGGCAAAAGTTTGGAGAATGTTTATATTCGCTGTCAAAATGATGAAATAATAGTTTGGTTTAAATTTGCACGCAAAGTTAATGTGCAATTTAACGGACTTCAAATTATGCTTGGTGCAAAGGCTGGAATTTATTCTTCTGTGGGAAAGAGCGAACTTCAGCATATTTCAGGCATTGAATATTTATCAGCAAAAGAGTTTGACCTTGATTGCAAATTTTTACCAAATGCTTTTCATCAAGTTAACAACAAAGTTAGCGAAGAGCTTTATCGAGAAGTTTTATCTAGCGTAGTAGGTGACATAGTTATAAATGCATATAGCGGTGCTGGAGTTTTAAGTGGAATTATAGCAAAAAGTGGAAAAACCGTTTATGGAATTGAATTAGGTGCATCAGAACATCAAAGTGCAGAAAAACTTAAAGAAGAAAACAAATTAAACAAACTTTTTAATATTAAAGGCGATTGTGCAAAAGTTTTGCCAAATTTAATTTCAACAGATTTGCAAACCCTTGTTGTCGACCCACCAAGAGCAGGGCTAGATAAAAAAGTATGTGAAGCAGTCAATGCTTCAAACATAAAACGTATTATCTATATTTCTTGTGATAGTGCAACGCTTGTTCGCGATATAGCAAGATTGAATAATTACAAAATCAAGAAAATCAAACTTTTTGACATGTTTCCAAAAACATCAAGCAAGGAAACATTGTGCATTTTAGAAAAATTTGACGACAAAAAGTTGTAAAATTAAGCACAATAATGTTTGATTAAATTTTAAAGATAATATATAATTAAATTAGGAGTTTTAATATTTATGAAATACCAAGATTTTTATGAAAGAAAAAAGGG
>CAMUGK010000019.1 GCA_947088415.1 uncultured Bacillota bacterium
AAGAAGTTTTGTTCCCTGTCGTTATGCCACGCGAAATGTGGGATAAAAGCGGAAGGTATTCGTCTATAGGCGACGAAATGGTGCGTTTTAAAGATAGAGCAGGCAGAGATATGCTTCTTGGAATGACACATGAAGAAGCTGCTGTTCATGCTTGCCAAAATATAATAAAAAGTTATGACCAATTGCCATTCATGATTTACCAAATTCAAACTAAATTCCGTGATGAAGCAAGACCAAGAGCAGGACTTATTCGCGTTCGAGAATTTACAATGAAAGACGCATATTCTTTCCATACAAATTATGAAGATTTGGAAAATTATTATAATAAGGTTTATGACGCTTATAATCGAATTTACACTCGTATAGGCATGAAAAACTTTATTTCAGTCAAGTCAGATTCTGGCATGATGGGCGGAAATTATGCACACGAATTTCACTTACTTACAGATATAGGCGAAGATAGCATTGTTATTTGCCCAAGTTGCAATTCTCGTGCAAATATGGAAGTTGCAACTTCGTCTTATCAAATTCCAAAATTTCAAGACCAACCATTAAAAGAAGTTGATACTGGCAAGGCTAAAACAATTGAAGAAGTTTGCAAAGTTTTGAATGTTCAACCAAACCAAACCATAAAAGCAGTTTGTTATGCTATTGTTGGAGATGATAAACAAACAGTTGTCGCTTTTGTTCGTGGAGACAAAGAAATTAATGAAGCCAAACTTAAAAAAGTCGTTGGCGGTGAAGTTGTTGTTAAAGACCTTGAGAATGTAGACCTAGTTAAAGGTAATATTGGTGCTGTCGGATTAACAGGCGAAAATTTAACTCTTGTTTTTGATAAATCTCTTGAAAATTTGTGCGGTCTTGTTACAGGGGCAAATAAGGAAGATTATCACTTAACTGGCGTTAATATGTCAAGAGATGTTAAACCAAAGGAATATGTTGACATAGCAAAAGTTAACGAAGGGGAATTATGCCCAGTATGTGGCAAACCACTAACAATTAAACGTGGAATTGAAATCGGAAATATTTTCCAACTTGGCACAAAATATTCCAAATCTATGGGTATGACTATTCATATGCCAGACGGAAGTTCAATCAATCCAATAATGGGTTGCTATGGCATCGGTGTAGGACGTTGTCTAGCTTCGGTAGCCGAAGAAAGTGCCGATGAAAAGGGCTTAAACTGGCCAATGTCAATTGCACCATGGCAAATCTATCTCTGCCCACTACGAAATGACGATGAACTTATCCAAAAAACAGCTGAAGATTTGTATAACTCTCTTTCAAACACCTTTGAAGTTTTATATGATGACCGCAAGGTTTCGGCAGGGGTTAAACTTACAGATAGTGAACTTATGGGCATTCCACTCAGAGTTGTTGTAAGCCCAAGAAGCCTAGCCGAAAATCAAGCCGAAATTACAATTCGTTCTACCAGCGAAAAATTTATGGTTGCTTTAACAGACCTTGAAAGTAAATTAAAAGAACTTTGCAAAACTAATTAAAAATTATTTTTAGTCCAAAACATACATTGTCATCCCGAGCGAAGTCGAAGGAGCTAATGAACAAAAAAATTGTCTAAAAAGATTCTTCGCTCTGCTCAGAATGACAAAACCGAAATGGCTTTAACAGAAAGCATAGTATAGACATCTCAGAATGACAAACACGGTTGAATAGTATAATTTCTGTACTAGTATGTTATGTTTTAATAACAAAAATAGACTAGTGTGGTTAAAAGATAATGAAAGAAAAAAGTTATGCAATTTTGAAGTTGCATAGCAACAAAAAAATTGCATATAGATTTCTTTTTGTTACTTTTCTTTTAAAGAAAATTAACACAAGCAAAAAAGGAGAGAAAATGGAAGAATTAACATTTGAACGAGCAAATTTTGAACTTGAGGGCATTGTTGCCAAACTTGAAAGTGGCACTCTTTCAATGGAAGAAGCACTCAAGGCTTTTGAACGTGGACAAGAACTTATTAAATTTTGCTTTTCGTCATTAGATAAAGCAAAAGGCAAACTCACTGAAATTAAGGAAAGTTTAGGCAAATTAACAGAGGAATAAAATGAAAAACCAAAAGGTTAAAATAACGTATAAAGAGATTGTTGTTATAATTATGGCTTTAATTTTAACTGGTTTGTCTTTTATGTTTTTCTTTTTGTTTAATCCATTACATATAGGCTGGACAATAGCAATTTGTGTGATTGATATTGCTTTTTCAATGTTTATTATTTTTAGCAACTTTTTTGTTAAACTCACACGCTTGTTCGACAAAAATAATAAAACTATAGGCTATAAAGGTCGCGTCTTATTTATTGTTTTGTATTTTATATTGTTCTATTTGATATCTTTGATAGTCATCGATTCTATTTCATGGCAATACTTTGCTTCAATTTTTGTAAATTGTGTATATTTCTCTTTCTTTGCCTTTCCTAGTTTTTTCTTAATAATTCCTATTTTATTACTTATAGGTTATGGTCTTGGAGATTAGCTTTAAACTAAAGATGAAATAATAAATAAAGTTACATTTGAATAAAATACTTTATGAATAAAAAACGCAAAATTAAAATTCAAAGTCATAATAATAAACCAAACTATAAATGGGCGTTTCAAACGCTTATTTTTTCAATAAGTCTTTCTTGTATATTTGGTCTTTTAAGTCAAACCTTGCTTTCTTCTCTTGGCGTTGCAATGGCAATTGTTGGAATTAGCATTTTTATATTTATAAGCGTTGTTTTTGATATGTTTGGCATTGCAGTCGCATCTGCCGATGAAAAAGCTTTTTTAGAGTGGAGAAAAGAGGGCAAGTTTGGCGCAAGTGCAGGCTTACATCTATGTGAAAACTCAGAAAAGGTCTGTTGTCTTTGTGCCGATGTTGTTGGCGATATTTGTTCAACATTATGTGGGGCGGGTGGAGCCTGCGTTGTGGTAGCACTTACACAAACCTTGAAAAATCCAAATCTAGTTCTCTTTATTTCAACTTTAGTCAGTGCAGTGATTGCAGGCCTGACAATTTTCTTTAAAGCACTTATGAAAGAATATGCAATTTCAAATTCAAACAAGCTAATTCTTTTTATAGGCAGATTTTTAGAAAAAAGATTGCTTAGAAAAAAGAAAAAAAGTTTAAAAAACGAGAAAAAATTGTGAAAAAATAGTTGACAAAGATTATTTATTGTGATAATATATCGTCAGAAAGTAGAAATTTCCATTTCTCACCAGCAGCAATCGGGCTTGTTTGGTAATAACTTAATGATTATGACGCATTCTCTTTTTGTTTTCTTTCTGATAAAAAGAAGTTGCTTTATGATATTACGTTTGGTGGAAATTATGCTTCCACCAAATTTTTATTTAAAAGGGGATTACAACAATTTTTAAGGAATTATTAATCAACGAACAAATCAATGCTAGCGAAGTTAGGCTTATCGATGAAAACGGCGTTCAGGCAGGTGTAGTTTCTTACAGCGAAGCTATGCGTTTGGCTGAAGATAAGGGGCTTGACCTTGTTATGATGGCAGGTGCTTCAAAACCTCCAGTTTGCAGACTTTTGAATTACGGAAAATTCAAATATGACGCACTCAAAAAGGAAAAGGAGATTAAGAAGTCTCAAAAGATAGTTGAAACTAAGGAAGTTCATCTTTCAATGACTATTAATGAGCATGACATTGCCTATCGTGTGACAAGCGCTGTCAAATTTCTTCAAAATGGAGATAAGGTTAAAGTTGCACTCCGCATGAAAGGTCGTGAACAAGCCTATGCAAACAAAGGCGTTGAAATTGTTAAAGAGTTTGCAGGACGTCTTTCTGAATATGGAAGTCTTGACAAAGAACCTGAAAAGGTTGGCAGAAATATTTTTGCCATTGTAAACCCAAAAAAGAATTAAAACAAAAGGAGATAGAAAATTATGCCAAAACAAAAAACACACAGCGGTGCAAAAAAACGTTTCCGCGTAACAGCAAACGGCGATGTTAAGTTTGCTAGACCAGGAAAAGGTCACTTCTTGACAAACAAGAAAAAAGATAGAAAGAGAAAATTAAGAAAGGGTTCTTACATTGCAGGAAAGAATGCACAAAACATCAAAACCCTTTTAGGCAGATAGGAGGAAAAGACACATGAGAATTAAAAGAGGTGTTAACGCAGCAAAAAAACGTCGCGCTGTTTTAAAAAATGCAAAAGGGTATCGTGGTGCTAAATCTAAACTTTACCGTGTTGCTCGTGAACAAGTTATGAAGTCTGGTCAATATGCTTACATTGGACGTAAACAAAAGAAAAGAGATTTCCGTGCTCTATGGATTACAAGAATCAATGCAGCTTGCAGACTTAATGGAATTTCTTATTCAAAATTCATTAATGGCTTAAAAGTTAAAGGAATTGACCTTAACCGTAAAGTTCTTGCTGATATGGCAGTAAGACAACCAGAAGCTTTCACAGCACTTGTAAACCAAGTTAAATAAGCCTAACGCTTGGCTACTGAAAGTTCAATTAAAAACAACGCTAACAAGCGTTGTTTTTTTAAATTATTGAATCTCAAAATGTGGTAAATTTGTTTTATCTGAATAGTCCAGTGGATTTATATTATTTATTGCATGTCTATTATCTGCAGCTTGACAAATACTTTTTCTGTCTATAGTTTCACTAAGTTTTGCACCTGTACCAATCTTTGTGATAGTCAAAAACTTGCCACCAAGCAAATCATTAAAAAATTCTTCGATGTTTTCAATATAGCCAAAAACATTTTCTATAGCAAAATTTTTGTTTGCTACACTTTCAATCTCTTCATCAGAAAAATATTCCCATCTCAAAAAATCTTTTTGAATTTGTTTTGCTTGAGCGTTTGTTAAATGTGCAATGTTGCCATTTACATATTGAGCAAAATTAACAAAACATTCATCAGGGCAGGTGTCTAAAAGCATTTCAGCAAATTGTTTTATACAAAATTCTGACACTCTTCTCAATCGTTTTGTAACTGTAGTATGTTCCAATTTTTCAATCTCCACAACATTCAAACCACTTCTTAAACAAACTTCTTTCCAAGTGATTTCATTAGCACCGTCAAAGTCGCCAGTGTAAATATAGCCCGCATCACTATTGTTGTTAATTCGGATTGGGTAAGGGCGAAAAACACAATATTTTTTTACATCAAAGCCTCGACCTGAAGCATGTATGTCTTTTAATGCTTGGGCAGGCGAGCAATCACGAGAAGTTGTAAAAGGGTAGTTTGCACTGTTATTCAAACTCAAAGCATCTCCTTGCGAAAGCTCAACAAGGATATTTTCATTACCTTTGAAAGGACCAAATCCACTATAAAGCATTGGAAAGAAAGTTTTTGAAGAAACGATTTGAATAAGTCCTTGTTTTTCAAGCTCTAAAAATCTTTCGTCTCCACCAACCAGTGGACTTTTTCGCATAACTTTATCCACCAAGGCAGCACCAGCACCAGAGAAAGTGCTTCCAGATTTAATGTCTTGCATTTCACTTTGTCTATGTTGTGGAAGTATCACAGCTGCAGTGTCTGCAATATAAAGTTTTCTTCCGTTTAATGTCAATAGGCAATATTTAATACTTTATAAGAAAAAACAAATTTTGATTAAGTATGTTTAAAAGGATTGACTTTATGTTATTTTATCTTTATAATAAAATCATGGATAAGGCAACAAACAATTTAATTAAAGAATTAAAGAGAATAAAAAAAGAGGGGAGCCTCTTATTTTTGGATAATATAAAAATCATTAATGACGCAATAAGTCATGGCTTGAAACCAAAATATATTTTGGTTGAAAGGGAAGAGTTGAATATTTATAATTGCGACAATGTTTACAAAGTTGACAAAACGACTATTGACCAACTTTCTGACAGCAAAACACCACAGGGAGTAGTATGCGTTGCAGAATACCTACAACATACAGTGCAAAAGCCAAAAGATAACTTTTTAGTTGTTGACGGATTACAAGACCCCGGAAACGTTGGAACACTTATCAGAACTGCCTATGCTTGTGGCTTTAATGAAGTGTTTTTAATTGATAGCGTAAAGGTGACAAACTCAAAACTTGTGCGAAGTAGTGTTGGTGCGATTTTCTTGGCAAAAGTTTATGAAATGAGTAGATCCGAATTTGTAAATTTTGCTAAGAAAAACAAACTTTGCTTGCTTAAAGCAGATATGGACGGAGAAAATATATTCACAAGCCTAACGCTTGGCGACTGTCTTACAAATTCTGCTGAAAACTCAAATTGTAATCAATCAACGCTGAAAAATAACCCTATTGGCGTAGTCATCGGCAATGAAGGACAAGGGGTTAGTGAAGAAATAAGCAAAATTTGCTCACTTTCAGTTAAAATCCCAATGCAAGAGGGGATTGAAAGCCTAAATGCTTCAGTCAGTGGAGCAATTATCATGTATGAAATCAACAAAAAAAGATTGTCTTAATCGGCAATCTTTTTTATTAAAAATCTAATCTTTCTTTCTCTTCCTGTTTAGCCTTTGGCAAAACTTCACTTTTCACATAATATTTTGGTGATACTGAGAAGCCATCTTCTGCAAAATAACGATCTCTATTATAATCATAATGCAGATCTTTTAATACACCACAATCATTATACTTGATAGTATCCGGCAAAACAAAAGTTTTTGTTACTATCTCTATAGCTTCAAACTCTGGTAATCTCAATTCTTGTTCTAATTTTACAAATGGCATAAAATTTACCTCCTTCTTTATGCTAGCCTAATTTTACCACAAATTTTTCATTCTGTCAATACCCAAATTTCAACAAATTTTTATTAGTTTGTAGTCAGATAGGGTATTGAAAGCCTAAATGCTTCAGTCAAAAGATTGTCTTAATCGGCAATCTTTTATTCATTTTCGGTTGTCAATTTAAAATCTCCACAATCTTCAAAAGCACTCTTTGCAACATGTGTTAATTTTTTAGGCAACTGTACATTTCTCAAATTTGCACAACCATAAAAGGCTTCAGCTTTTATTGATTGGCAACCATGTATAACAACTTCATTTAAAGAACAACATCTTCTAAATGCAGATTCTCTAATAACTTGCAAAGTTTTAGGAATTTCTACTCTCTGAATATTAGCATATGCAAATGCATGATCACCAATTTCTAACAAGCCATTATTAAATACAAGTTTAGAAAATGCAGTTTCTTCAAATGCACAATCATCTATTTTCTTTAAACTTTGAGGTAAAACAACTTCTTTAATAGATAATGGTATTCCATCAAAATCTCCTTGATTAAGTTCTTCAATGACCTCTGGGAGACGAAGTTCATATTCCTCATTCTCCTCAATAAATTGACATGGACGTTGCGTGCCTAACTTAAAAAATGCTGTAGGTTGACCTTGAATTAAAATTTCACATATTTTTGTTTTTATTTCAGCCATAATTACTCCTTGTTTTTAACATTTCTATTTTAACATACTTTACATTTGAAGTCAATATCCAAATTTAACAAATTTCTTTCATTCACTTGACAAGGATTTGTGATTTGTTATATTATTAATCAGAAAGATTTTTTACTAGGAGGATTAAACATGTCAGGACATTCAAAATGGCACAATATTCAAGCAAGAAAGGGCAAAAGTGACGCTGCTCGTGGTAAGATTTTTACAAAGATTGGTAGAGAAATTGCAGTTGTTGTTAAGGCAGGTGGAAGCGATCCTGTTTCTAACCCAAGACTTCGTGATGTTATTGCAAAGGCTAAGCAAAACAACATGCCTAACGACACAATTGAGCGTTCAATCAAAAAGGCATCTGGCGAACTTGCTGGTGTAAACTATGAATCTTGCGTTTATGAAGGTTATGGTGTTGGTGGCTCAGCCGTTATTGTGGAGTGTTTGACAGATAATAAAAACAGAACAGCCGGTGATGTTCGTCATGCTTTTGATAAATTTGGCGGAAGTTTAGGAAGTAATGGTTGTGTAAGTTATCTTTTCCAACGAAAAGGCATTATTGAAGTTTCACGCGAAAATGTTGACGTTGATGAACTTATGCTTACAGCACTCGACTTTGGTGCAAAAGATGTTAATGAGTATGACGACAGCCTTGAAATTATTACCGAGCCTAACGATGTTAATAATGTAGCAGAAAGTTTGACAAAAGCAGGTTTTAAAGTGCTTTCAAGTGAAGTGCAAATGATTCCAGATTCTTATGTTGACCTTGATGAAAGTAAACTTACATCATTCACAAAAATGATAGATATGCTTGAAGACAGCGATGACGTTCAAGAAGTTTATCATAATGTAAACATGCCAGAAGAGTGCTAATAGCACTTTTTTTGCTTTTTTAAGGATTATTAACTAAAAGTAAACTTAAAAAATATTCGACAAATTTTATCAAAACTCTTGATTTTGTTAAAAAAATGATATATACTGAATTTGTAAGGGGGAGAGGATATGGCATATAATCAAACTGAATGGGATAATGAAGATAAATTCGAAAAAGGGGTGGAATTTGCAAAATTATTTTTGCCTGAAGAACCACCAAAAGTTTCAACGCCTTTACTAATGTTAAAAACCAAAACTCCTGACATCAACAAAATGGCAGAGCCAACTAAAGTTGAACCAGTTCAACTAAGTCTATTTGATTTGCCTAATGTTAAATGTTGCGAAGGTGAGCAAGAATAAAATTACATAAATTAAATCATAAGTTTTGTGCTTATGATTTTTTTATTATCTATTTTTAATTGACAAATTTTTATTAAAATTGTAAAATTTAATTATGGTTATTTTAGGAATTGACCCAGGGTATGGAATTGTGGGATATGGCGTGATTGAAACTGATAGATTTAACTATCAAGTTCTTGATTATGGTGCAATTACAACTCCAAAGGAAGATAGCATTGCGGTGCGACTTCAAGAGATAGAAGAAAATTTGATTTTTCTTTTAGACAAATACAAACCCGATGTAGTCGCAATTGAAGAGTTGTTCTATTTTCGCAATCAAACGACAATCATTCCTGTTGCAGAAGCAAGGGGTGTTATAGTCTTGACAGCGCAAAAATATTGTGGAAATATTTATGAATATACACCACTTCAAATTAAACAAGCATTAACGGGAAATGGTCGTGCCGAAAAAGCACAAGTTCAATACATGGTTAAATCTATTTTAGGACTTAATTCAATTCCTAAACCAGACGATGCCGCCGATGCTCTCGCAGTCGCAATATGTCATAGTCAAACAAGTAGTGCATTAAACAACAACTTTGTTTAACTTTTTAGTAATACTTTTCTTAAAAAGAAAAGTATTTAAAAGAAACATAATTTGCGATTTTCGAATAACTTTATTCTTCAAATCGCAAATAAACCTTTTGACTTATTTTTTAAAGAATAAGCAAAAATCAACAATTTGCATTTCACAAAGTGAAAGGTAAATGGTTAAGTGTTCTTTTGCTTCTTTTCTATAAAGAAAAGAAGGTAAATTATTTTTTAGGAGAAAATATGATTTCATTTTTGAAAGGAATAATTGAAGAAAAGAGCGAAAACACAATCTTTATTGACGTCAATGGCGTAGGTTATGAAGTTGGAGTTTCTTCAAACTCAATGGCTTGCTTACCTGTTGGCGAATCAACCAAAATTTACACATATTTGGCAGTTCGTGAAGATGGCGTTTCGCTTTATGGTTTTGCGAATAAAGAAGAAAGAGATGTTTTTAATAAACTTATATCTGTAAGTGGAATTGGGCCAAAGGTTGCAATTGGCATTTTGTCTGGCATGAAACTAAGCGACCTTTGCATTGCAATTGCAAAACAAGATATCAAGATGTTGTCAACTATTAAAGGTTTAGGCAAAAAAACTGCTGAACGTCTTGCTGTTGAACTTAAAGATAAGATTGATGTTTTAGGCAATGCCGAAGAAACTAGTTTCGCCGTTGAATTTAATGAAGATGCAGTTCAAATGGCAACCGATACTCTTATTTCACTTGGCATAAATAAAAACGATGCATACACTTTGGCAAGAAGTTATGCAAGCAAAGATGCAAGTGCCGAAGAGATAATTTCAAAAGCGTTAAGGGGGTATAAAGGATGATAGAAAGCAATAAAGATAAAGACCTTGGCAACAATCGTTTTATCACAAGCACAAAAAACTTGACTGATGCTGAAATTGAAAACTCACTTCGTCCAACATCCTTTGCCGAATATATGGGGCAAGATAAAGTTAAAGAACAACTTTCAGTTTATATCCAAGCCGCAAAATCAAGAAAAGAAAGTTTAGACCATGTTTTACTTTATGGACCACCAGGGCTTGGCAAAACAACTCTATCTCACATTATTGCCAATGAAATGGGCAGTCAATTTAAGGTTACTTCTGGCCCAGCAATTGAACATGCTGCAGACCTTGCGGCAATACTTACTAATCTCAATCAAAATGATGTTTTATTTATTGATGAAATTCATAGATTAAATAAAACAGTTGAAGAAATTTTATATCCTGCCATGGAAGACTTTGCACTTGACTTTATCGTTGGCAAAGGCCCTTCGGCAAGAAATATGCGACTTAAAATTAAACCTTTCACTCTCATCGGCGCAACGACAAGGGCAGGTATGCTTACAAATCCACTTCGTGACCGCTTTGGCGTAATCTGTCGACTTGAACTTTATTCAACTGAAGAACTTAAGGTTATCATTAAACGTTCAGCCAAAATTTTGGGTGCAGAGATTCATGATGATGCTTGCACAGAGATTGCAAAACGCTCACGTGGAACACCACGTATTGCAAATAGACTTCTTAAACGCGTCCGTGATTATGCACAAGTATCAAACGCAGGCGTAATCACAAAAGAGATTGCAAACAGCACGCTTGCCAAAATGGAAATAGACGAACTAGGCCTTGATACAATCGACAGAAAGATTTTGCTTGCAATTATAGATAAGTTTGGTGGCGGGGCAGTAGGTCTTGACACACTCGCAGCCACAATAAGTGAAGATGCCACAACAATCGAAGATGTTTATGAGCCATACTTATTGCAACTCGGCTTTATCTCCCGCACACCACGCGGTAGAGTTGCCTTAGAGCCAGCATATAAACATTTGGGAAAAGAATATTTTGTGAAGTAGGGAGTTTATATGAAAAAAGTTGCAGATAAAGAAGAATTGCTTAGAATTTTAAATGAAGATGAAACTCTTACTGATACTTTTGAAAAGAGAAGCGTTGTTCATAAAAAAGGACTTTGGCATCAGCATTTTTGACTTTAAATAGCAGGGGTGGGATTTTAACACAAAGAAGAAGAAAATCCAAAAAAAAATACATTTTTAGAAACAATGCTCGTTATCAAGCAATAATACAAAATTTAGAGAGCGTTTTTAAAAATAAAATTAAAACTAAAAGGAGTTAAAATGGAAGCAATAACAATAGCAGAGAATGAAAAATTTTTAAGACAAAAATCAGTTGATGTAGTTTTTCCAGATAAGGATTTGGCAAAAGAGATTGAAATATTAAAAGAATTTGGTAGAACACATGAAATTTGTCTTGCACTTGCTTCTATTCAAATAGGAATTCCTAAAAAATTAGTTCTTATTAAAACTAAAACTGCAGATTTAAAGATAATGGATGAAAAAGATTGGATGATTTTAATCAATCCTCAAATTATTTCACAATCAGGAAGAACATCATCTTGGGAGGCTTGCATGAGTTGTTTGCCACATGTAAGTTTAGTTGAAAGACCTTATCAAATGGATATAAAATATCAAAATGAAAAGGGTGATGAAAAGACCGAGCATTTTGAAGGATTTGTTTGCACAGTTCTCTCACATGAACTTGACCATCTTGACGGAATTTTTCATATGGATAGGTCAAATCAAACTTTACAAATGAGTAGTGAAGAAAGAGCTATGTGGCGAAAAGAGCATCCTTATAAAATTTACTCAAAAGATTGCGAGTTTCAATATAACCCAATAGAAAACGAATAAAAAATGACAGATAAAAACCTATTATTAAAAAGTTCTTATTATTACGATTTGCCAGAAGAACTCATAGCACAGACGCCACTTGAACCTAGAGATAGTTCAAGACTTTTGTGCTACAATAAAAGTAGTGACACAATCGAACATAAGCATTTTTACGATATTATCGATTATCTCAAAAAAGGTGATGTGTTGGTTGTAAATAATACACGTGTTTTGCCAGCAAGACTGTATGGCTTTAAAGACACAGGTGCTAAGATTGAATTGCTACTTCAAAAACGCAAGGATTTAACGACTTGGGAAGTGATTGCACGGCCACAAAAACGACTTGACATAGGCACGAAAATAACTTTTAGTGAAAAATTGTCTTGCAAAGTGTTAGAGAAATGGGATTATGGTGCTTGTTTAGTTAAATTCGATTTTGAAGGAGTTTTTGAACAAAGGCTATCTGAAGTTGGAACAATGCCACTTCCACCATATATTCATGAAAAATTAAAAGATAAAGAGCGTTATCAAACAGTTTATTCCAGAATTGAAGGCTCATCGGCAGCCCCCACAGCTGGACTACATTTCACGCCAGAATTAATGGAAGAAATAAAAGCAAAGGGCGTTGAAATTGTTGAAGTTTTGCTTCATGTTGGACTTGGCACTTTTAGACCTGTCAAAGAAGACAATATCTTAAATCATGAAATGCACAGCGAATATATTGAAATGACGCCTGAAAATGCCGACAAACTTAACCAAGCCAAGTCGGAAGGCAGGCGAATAATTGCCGTTGGAACAACATCTGTTCGAGTTTTAGAGAGTTGTGCAAATGAAAAGGGGATTATCACTCCACAAACGCGTGAAACTAAGATTTTCATCTATCCTAGTTATAAATTCAAAGTGGTTGATGCACTTATAACCAACTTCCATCTGCCAGAAAGCACACTTATCATGTTAGTTTCAGCTTTTATAGGCTATGACCAGACTATGAAAGTGTATAACACCGCTGTCCAAGAAAAATACCGTTTCTTTTCTTTCGGCGACGCATGCTTCTTCTATTAGTTTACTTTTCTTTTAAAGAAAAGTAACA
>CAMUGK010000020.1 GCA_947088415.1 uncultured Bacillota bacterium
CTGGCTCGACAGATGAAACAAAAGAAATTGTAAAATATTATACAGATAAAATTTATGATTTTGAGTGGTGTGATGATTTTTCAAAGGCTCGCAATTTTTCTTTTTCAAAAGCAACTTGCGATTATATCATGTGGGTTGATGCAGATGATTTTATTTTGCCAGTCGATATAGAAAAACTTAAAAAACTTAAAAATAAAAAACTGAAAAGTGATGTATATATGCTTAAATATGTTGCAAGTTTTGACAGTGATTTTAAACCTTTGTTTTCATATTATCGCGAACGACTGCTTAAACGAGATAAAAATTTTGTTTGGCATGACCCAGTTCATGAAGTTGTTATTCCGAGAGGGAAAATTGAATATTTAGATATTTCGATTTATCATAACAAAAAAGACAACAGCTCTCGAAATCGAAATTTAAAAATTTATCAAAATTTGGTTGAAAATAAAAAGACTCTTTCGCCAAGACAAAAATTTTATTATGCACGCGAACTTATGTTTAATGACCATGTTGATGAAGCCATTAAAGTGTTTTCAAGTTTTCTAATTGATGAAGATGGTTGGATTGAAAATAAAATTGAGGCGTGCTTAAATTTAGCAAGATGTTATTTTGCTAAAAATCAATTTGACAATGCTTTGACTTCATTGTTTGGTTCTTTTGCTTTGGGCTTGCCAAGAGCTGAAGTTTTGTGTGAAATTGCAAATGTGTTTTTAAAACTTAACAAAATTGATGATGCAATATATTGGTATAAACTTGCAAAAAACTCAAAACCAGATTTAAAAAGTGGTGGCTTTGTTGTTAAAGACTGTTATAATTTTTTACCTAATTTGCAATTGTGCGTATGTTATTATCAAAAGGGAGATATTAAAACTTCAATGTATTATCATGAACTTGCTAAAAAAGTTCATCCTCAAGACAGAAGCGTTTTGCATAATCAAGCATTTTTTGATAATTTAAACAAACAAAAAGAAGGCTAATTTGCCTTCTTTTTTGAACCCTTTTTAACGTTTTCATTTTTATCAATCAAATTTTGTTTCCTTAAAAGTTTCTTTTCAAGTTCCAGTCTTCTTTTAAGTTGAATGTCTTCATCTAAAATTTCATTGTCCATTTTAAATTTGTCAAGCTTATGGAAATTTTTATACATAAGTTTAAAAAATCTCTTTCTGTTAACATCCAATATAATCGAGATTGTTCCGTTTTTGTCAAAAGTTGCTCTTGCTCTTCCAGGGTGTTGGTCACAATCCATTGTTACAAATGCCTTTTTAACTTTAAAAATCTTAGGGTCATCAAGATAAAAAACAGGGCAGGTGTCATTGGTCGCAATTCTCATATCTGGTGCGTCAGGCTCCCAATAAATTTCACAAGTTTTGTGCAAAAATTTTGTTGTATCATTGATAAATGGAAATTCTTTTATCATCTCTTCAGTAAAGTGAGTTTTATATCTTCCAATGTCAGAAGGTACCATAACAACAGGAATGCCACTTTCAAGCACAAGTTTTTGTGCTTCAGGGTCGCTTCTTGCATTGAATGAATCATACTCTGGGTCATTTGGAAGCCCAAAAGGTGCACAACCTTCATATACAATCATTTTGATTAAATCTTTAACGTCAGGGTGTTTAGTAAGAAGATGCCCTAAGTTTGTGTGAGGACCAATTGCAATAATAACGATTTCATGTGGATTTTCTTTTATAACGCGATACATTTCTTCGCAGGCACTTTCTTTAAGAGGTTTGTGAATAGTTTCTTTTGGTGGAATATAACCGCCAAGACCATCAGAACCATGCAAAAAGGAAGCATCTTCAGAAACTCGTTTCATGGCATGTTTTGCACCTTTTGCAACTGGATAATTTTTATGAAAAATATCCAAAAGATGACACATATTTCGTGTTACTAAATCCAAACTTATGTTTCCTGCAACAGTTGTAAAAAGTTTTATATCAAGTTTCGGGTCGTGAAGAGCCATAATAATTGCAAGAGCGTCGTCACAACCAGGGTCAGTGTCAATTATAACTTTATATTTTTTGTTTTTCATGTTTTCTCCTTTAAGGTCAATACAGAATTATACTATTTTTTAAGCAAAAAAGTAAAGCAAATTCGCATTGCTTATTATATGTAAAACCTTATCTTTTATGTTAATCAATAAATTTTTAAATTTTTCATTGATTTTAGTGAAAAAAGTGCTATAATTAATTTATGACAAGATGTCAGAGTGGTCGGCGTCGCAATTCTTGTTAAAAGTATGCTTTTACCTTTCGTTAAAAGCATATCTTAGCACAAGATTGCTCCTTTTCCCAAAAATGCGGGCATTTTCGGGAGCCCTAAAAGCACATTCGACCACAAAAAATTTTATTTAATGTGACAAGATGTCAGAGTGGTCGAATGTGCTGGTCTCGAAAACCGGTATACCGAAAGGTATCGAGGGTTCAAATCCCTCTCTTGTCGCCAAGTAAACAAGTGTGCTTTAAGCACTCTTTTTTTATTTTGCTTGATAATTTTGCTATATTATGTTATATTATATATATGATAAAAAATATTACATATAAAAAACCTAATTCTAAGCTAAAAATAAGAGAAAAATTAGCATTAATTTTCTTGCCATTCTTTTTTCTTGTTAGTCTTGGGTTAGGCTTTTTATTTTTAGGTCAGTCAGGAAATACAGACGCTGCACAATATCCAAGTGAGTATTGCGTTCGAGATGATTATTATGTTCAACTTACAGACCAAGACCAATTTGGCAATTGTTGGACTTTTGCAAATGCGAAAGCGTTAGAAAACTGGCTTGCAATCAACACTGGTGAGCATTTTGAAATAAGTGAAACTTATATTTCACTTGAAAGAGAAGAAAAAGAAATGATTGGTAATGGTGGAAGTATAATAAACTTTCAAAATTCAATTTATCAAAATGGTTTTGTTTTAGATGTAGATTTTCCTTATCAAGATGCTTATTATGCCAACACCGAAAATAATGAACTTCTATACTCAATTTATAGTTCGGATGCTGATAAATATACCCTAAAATTCGGGGAACAAGATATAAAAGTTGCAAATTATCGTGCAAATACATCAATTTTGAAATATTATATAACAAAATATGGGTGTGCAACAATAAATATCAATAATTGGTCGTTATATGATAATTCAAACATTCGCAAAGAGGAAATTGAAATTGAAAAAGGTGGCAATGGTGGTCACTCTCTTGTAGTTTTGGGTTGGGATGACTATTATCCAGCAAATAATGGCACAAGAGGAGCATACATTATTCTCAATTCACATGGAGATTATGAAAATCAAGGTGTTGTATATTTGCCTTACACACTTTCTCCATATTTTAGTGAAAAAAAAGATTTAACAGTTTCGGCATTTTCTTTTGACATAACCTTGCCAGATGATTATGTATTTTTAAATTCTAATGCAAATTATCAAATTAATTCCAAAGGAAGATATTATTATTCAACAAACTATTTGGCGTCTTCAACCACTTTAAAAGAAAAAAACATCTTTGATGTTGACGCCGACTTTACTTTGGAATATACCTTTCCAAATAAGGATAATTTAGATTATGAAATTGATGTGTTTAAAGGTGACAAGGAAGTTACATCACAATTTTCAATTATTAAAGATGAGAACGTTTGCAGAGTTTTAAGAAAAGGTAGACTTGAAAGCGGAACATATAAACTTAAATTAAACTATTCATACAATCAAAACAATAGAAAAATTCAACGCAATATTTTAAAAGAACTTTTTCTTCTTGATGGGCTGGAATTGAAAGCAGTAAGACGACAATTAAGTGATAGAGAGGGTTTAAATGAAAGTGTTGTGTTTGATTCACTTGCAATGCCTGATGAAAATATTCATATTTATGATTTTAAACTTTCAATACTTGAAAGCAGTTTAAATTTGGATTTTGTATTTGCGCCTTTTTCAAGTTGGACAAGTTATTCCTTAAAACAAGGCTCAAGAGAGATTGCGGGAAAAACATATACAGGCTTTTCGCCTTCACGATATATTTTAAATATAAAAATACCTTCTTCCGAGTTAAAAGTTTCGCAAAATAAGTTTACAATCACTTTTGCTAATCAAAAACACTCAAAAACATATAATTTGATAGTTGATAGAGATTTAAAAGATAGTTATAATACGGTCAATAAAGGCAATTCGAGAGTATCGTCATATTTGAAAATCAATTTGAATGGCGGAAGCCTGCCAGAGAATTATGATAAAAAAGTCATGTTTACGCTTCAAAATGATAGTGCTTTTAGAAGATATTATTTAAATAATCCTTATAAAGATGGTTATAAATTCCAAGAATATAAATATTATGAGGCGTCATCAGGCACTTGGAAGACTTTGAATCATGATAGTGCAAACAATAAATATTATTTGACTTATGAAAATATCAATAAAGCACAAGGCGAAAATTATTTTACAATGCATTATGGCGAATTTAATTTTAAAAATTACATTTTGCTTAATGCAACCTATATCCAAGATTATAACCCAATTCAAACTCATGTTGCAGGAATTGTTAATGACACATTTGATTATACTCAAAGCATAACAGCAAGGTTAAATAGCGAAAATGCAACAAATGTAGTATGGACTCTTGACGGGGAAGAAAAAAGTATTTTGCAAAACTTTGTTCTCGGCAATTTAAAACCAGGCTCGTATGTCTTGGCAGTAGAATTTAGAAAAGATGGCGTATTATATAATTATAAACAAGATGTTTATGTAAAACGACATGTTTATCAGGTTTTTGCCGATAAAACAAAATTTGTTTATAATGGTCAAATTCAAAAACCTACAATCAAAATTGATGGACTTATAGAGGGAGTAGATTATTCTTTAACTTATTCCAATTCAGTTAATGTTGGGGAATATTCGGTAAAAATTAAAAGATTAAAACCGGTTGAACTTGACGCTTACGATTTTAAGTATTCAATTGAAAAACTTTCTCTTGAACTAACCTTTGAAAACATTGTAATCAAACAATATGAAAATTTGAGAGAAATTAAATTCCAGCAAAAAGGTTGGATTGAAGATGAAGAAATTAAGATAGAATTTGATATGTCCAAAGTTGACACAAGTGTGGTGGGCGAATATATTGTTCCTTTCACAATAACAAACCTTACACCGTCTTATGAACTTGTTTATGACGACCCTGCAGTAGTTGTCATTCCAACAGATTTTAAAGTTGAAGATATTTCTTTATTGACAACAAAAATATCTGCTCAAAAGACAAATATTTTCAATTTTGGCGAACGTTTTAAAATTCAACTTGATTGCCCAGTAAAAATGATTAAAAATGTAAATTATGAACTTAACGGCAAAACTTATAAAAATAAAATTCATTATGTTACAGATAGACTTCCAGTGGGAAATTACACAATCAAAGCCAATGTTGAACTTTTTGAAAATCAAGCCTTTGAAGTGACAGAATTTTCAAGAGAATTTGATATTGAAATTAAGCCAACAAAAGTAAAAGTTGTTGTTGAATCAAAAAAAGGCTATCAAGGTGAACTTCCAAGAAATTTAACCTATTCCTTTGTATGTGATTATGAAGTGTCAGGACTTGATGTAACCTTGCAGTTAAAAGACTTTGATAAAGATGTTTTAGGGGATTATGTCGTGACAGCAAATGTAAGCGGAAAGGACTATTCAAATTATATCGTTGAAATAGTTGACGGAACTTATACTGTTGTTAAAAAACCGCTAAGCACTTTGGCGATTGTTTTTATCGTGTTTGGTGGAATAATTGGGCTTATGATTTTAATTTTAATTGCAAAAGCAATTTATAAAAGAAGACATTGATGTGGCAATTCCACGAACCAAATGTTTGGCGACTAAATATAGACTTTCTGTTGTCATCTTGAGTGAAGCGTAAGCGTAGTTGAAGAATCTTTAAACAAAAAACACCAATTAAATTTGGTGTTTTTTAATATTTAATTGTTTGTTGGCAAAACTGCTTGTAATATCATTGGCAAAAAGACATTAATAAACAAAACTAAAACCAAAAGAACTGCAACACCGATTAAAGTATTTTTAAGACGGGTGGCAGCGTTTTTTCTGGTATCTTCGCTGTCGGCTTTTGCAAGATTGATGCCTAAAATTATTGCGTAGATTGAACCAGCTGCACCAACAACGCCTAAGATTGCATAAAGAATTGGTGGCAAAACATCATAAACTTCATTAAGCCAACTATAACCACCAGCAAAGTGATAAGCTGATAACAAAAAACTCCACATAATTTTCTCCTTGATATATTTAATATATCACAAAAATAATTTTTTTTCAAATATTTTGATATATTAATTTGTATTTTTTAAAAGATTCTTCACTGACGTTAAGAATGACATATTCTTGTCATCTTGAGCAGAGCGTCAGCGAAGTCGAAAGATCTAGCAACAATAAAAGGCAGGCATTGCCAGTCATTATTTCGACCAGAACGTTCTGAGATCTCTCCATAATAGTCGAGATGACGACGAAACGCGACGCGGAAAAATCTCTTCCAAAAGATTCTTCGGCTACGCCTCAGAATGACAACAAAAAAACCGCCTAAGCGGTTTTATTTTCGTTAATAATTAAGCAGCGGCTTTTGGCAATGCAAATGCTTCAACAATCAAAGGCATAAGTTCATTAAAGAAAACAATTAAAACAACAGTAACTGCAATTGCAATTAAAACAGTAATTAAGTGTTTTTTAGCTTCATCACGTTTGCCTTGTTCATCAGCTCTTGCAAGCTGAATTCCAAGATAGATTGCATAGATTGCGCCTGCTGCACCTACGATACCTAAAATTACATAAAGCACGATAGAAATTGGGTCAAAAACATTTCTGATCCAGCCAAATTTTTCTTCATAGTTTGCACCAAATTTATTAAGGTTTTCTGGACTAAAAACTGATGCCCATCCCAATAAATGTGAAAAGAAATTGTTCATAATTTTTTACCTCCAATTATTATTGCTCTTTTTTTCAATAAATATGTATTGATTTACAAAAGAATAATAGCATATTAAAAAAAATTCGTCAAACAAATTTAGCATATTTTCTTAATATTTTTAAAAATATTTTTCTATGCTATTATTTAACAAATTTTTTTATAATTTTTTTATTTTTGAGGGAAAATTATTTAATGATTATTGATTTTATTGCATTAACCATAAATGTCAATTTTGCAGGAGTGTTATTGCCTGGTGTTGGTTTATCTCCTCCAGATTCTGGAACACTAATTAAAGCATTTACGATTTCAGGTAATAAAAGATTGAAAAATAGAACCAGCACAATTGTTACACCGATAGCAATTAAAACTGTAATTAAGTGTTTTTTAGCTTCATCACGTTTGCTTTGTTCGTCAGCTTTTGCAAGTTGAATGCCAAGATAAACGGCATAGATTGCACCTGCAGCACCGATAATACCCATTAATATATAAAGAACAATACTGATAGGGTCAAATATTTTTGCTATCCAGTTGTATTTAGTGCTTGCCCAAATACCTGAGCCAAAAATATCTTTCCAAGTTCTACATAACATTGAAATATTCATAAATCCTCCTCCTTAATTTAGATTATACCTGATTATAATGCGGGGGGGGACTTGTCAAGCAAATTTCAAAAATAATTTAAAAAATATGTGGCAATGCCACTTGTTGTCAAAAGCAACCTGCCTCTGTCATTTTGAGGTGGCAATGCCACATTCTAAAAAAGTAAATCATATTTGTCATTCTGGTGAGCCGAACGTAGTGAGCCCTGAGCGTAGTCGAAGGCTCTAGCGAAGAATCTTTTGAAAGAGATTTTTCCACTTCGCTATCGCTTCGGTCGAAATGACGGCAAGGAATTATAGATCCTTCGACTACGCTCAGGATGACACGAACCAAATGTTCGACGACTTTTTTGGCTTAAAGACCAGGCGAGCCTGTTAAAAAACTATTGTTCCAGGGCATTGTCCAGGGCAGGTGTTTTGATTGCAACCATTATTAAAGCCATTTTCATTTGTCAGCGAAAGCAACAACAAAAGTAAAAAGTTTTGATTTGTTGCAAGGTTTGTATCTGTGGCTGATGCCAAAACAGATAAAATAAGCACAAGCAAAATATTTTGATTTAAATTCATAAATTTCTCCTTTCAACATTTAAATTTGTTTTTCGACAAAACTTGCGATTTTTCTTTATTTTTCTCTTTGGTTTAATTTAATGTTTTTGGCACAATTAGGATAGGTCATATAAATATGTATGAAAATATTTTTAAAAGGGTTAAAAATTCTATGGAAAATAAATTTTTATTGCTTTCAGAGAGAAATAAGCATGATATAATTTCTTCAATTCCTGAAGAAAGACAAATTTCTCGACTTGCCGATTATTTCCAAAATTTTGCAGATTCAACTCGCATTAAAATTCTCTCTTGCCTTGCGTTATCAAAACTTTGCGTAAACGATCTTTCAAATTTGCTTGGAATAAATCAAACGACAATTTCTCATCAACTTAAACTTCTCAAAGATCAAGGCATTGTGTCTTACAAGCGTGACGGTAAAATTCTTGTTTATTCACTTGTAAATCAAAGCGTTAATGACATTATGAATTATGCAGTTTTGGGTCAAGGATAATTCTTTTAAATAAGGTTGACAAAATTAATTTTAAATGTCATACTTGTTGCAAAGGAGCTTTTATATGAAAGAAGTTATTTCTGAGCTTAATGACATGTCTTTTTCTCTTCCACTAGGTTGGGAAAAAACTAAGGACGTTTATGACCTTCCAAATGGTCAAGGCATGTTAAACATTAAAAATTATCTATCTAAAAGTGGCGAAGTTATTTCACTCTTTGCAATAAGGCGTGACCCAGATGAATTTTTTGAAAGTTACGACCGTGTTGCAAAAAACATTGACAATGTGACTGGCAAATATAATCTTATTTCATGTCCTTCAATCAAAGCTAATGGATTTATATTTCCTTGCTACATAATTCGTGGGCATGGCGAGAAGCCACTTTTGACAATGCAGGTTTTTTGTAATTGTGGTGATTGTTTAGGTTGTTTTATGATTAATATAGATGAATTTAATGGAAATTTAAACGACGCAATCAAGTCTCAACATATTTTATCTGAACTTGTTAAGATTTTGAAAACGATTGAATAATTTAGCAAAATTGGCGAAAAAACATGAAAAAATAAAGGAAAACGCAAGAAAAAATGAAAAAAATGCTTTTACACAGTTGTTGTGGGCCTTGCAGTACGCAAGTGATTGATGTTTTAAAAAATGATTATGATTTAACTATTTTTTATTACAATCCAAATATACAACCTGAAACTGAATATCTTCATCGTCTTTCAGAGCAAAAACGTTTTTGCAAAGAAGTTGGCATTAATGTTATAGATTTGAATTATGACACAAACGAATTTGTTTGCAACATAAAAGGGCATGAGGAGGACAGAGAAGGTGGCGAGCGTTGCAGAATTTGTTTTTATCTTCGTTTAGACAAAACTGCCAAATATGCCAAAGAGAATGGATTTGACATATTTGCAACAACTTTATCTGTAAGTCCGCATAAAAACACTATGGTAATCAACCAAGTGGGGCAAGAGATAAGTAAAGCAAGAAATATTGAATTTTTAGCAGGTAATTTTAAAAAGCAAGATGGTTACAAAAAAAGTATCGAATTTGCAAAACAATATAATCTTTATAGACAAGATTATTGCGGTTGCATATTTTCCAAAATAGAAAGGGAGAAAGCGCGTGAAAGCAAACTCAAGTTCAGCTAATTCATCAAAAGAAAAAACTTCACTCAAATCAATTTTTGTTTGGGTTGGCATTTATGCACTCATAATTTTGATTTGTGTGCTGGGGTCTTTATTTTGGATTAAATCCTTTAACAACAATTATCGATATTATCCAGTCAGCGGAACTTCAATGCAACCAACTATCAATCCTGATGTAATTTATGGTGGGCCAGAAAATCAGCAAGTTCAAGACGGTGTTTTTGTTAAAGTTACAACTGATTTTCAGCGAAATGATATTGTTATTATAAAACATAAAACTTCTACAAGCGACACGATAATTAAACGTGTTATTGCAACAGCTGGCGATAAAGTTGCAATTGCTATCAACACCTTTGAAAACAATAAATATTTGGAAAAAGAAGATAAGTGGGTTCCAGATTATTATTTTCACGTTTTTATCGTTAAAGCGAGAAGCAACAAACTTGAAATGTTAGAAGAAGAATATGTTGCTGAAAAAGATAGAGAATCTTGGATGAATTCAATAGATAAACGACCAGTTCCAGCAAATTATACCTTATATAAACATTTAGACCTTGGAAAAAATTATTCATATGAAAAAACCTTTTATGACAAATTTTTTATAGGCGAAAATGGTCAGGCAAATATTCATGCAACAAGTTTTCCTTATTCATATAATTTAAACGGAGAAACTAAAACAGAAAACATGCTTTTATATGAAATTCCTGAGGGTGAATTTTTCTATCTTGGCGACCATCGAACTGTAAGTGCAGATTCAAGAAGCAATGGCATGGGAAAAGTGCAAAATGTTGTAGGAAGAGTTATTGGACAAATTCATGATGCAAAAAAATTGCAACAAGAAGGAATTCTTTGGTGGGCAAAAATACAAACTATGTTTTCATATTATTGGTCGAATATTGTCGATTATTTTGCTTGGTAGAAAATTTTTATGTAAAACGTTTGGTATTTACGTAAAAATATGGTAATATTATTTTAGGCAGATGCCAAAACATAAAAAGGAGATAATGATAAATGAACAAACAACAATTTATCAAAGCTTTTGCAGATAAAGCTGGGTTTACACAAAAAGACGCAGGAATTGCTTTTGATGCAATGGCAGCAACTATCGTTGATGCACTTAAGGAAGGAGAAAAAATCCAAATTGCTGGTTTCGGCACTTTTGAACTTAAAGCTAAACCTGCAAGAGAAGGTATCAACCCTCTCACAAAACAAAAAGTTAAAATCAAAGCTTGCAAAATGCCAGTTTTTAAATTTGGAAACAGTTTTAAAGATATTTTCAATGCATAATTGTTTTGACAAAAAAAGAATGCTTTAAGCATTCTTTTTTTGTCAAATATTTATTTAATTGCTTTGAAGTTTTTGTTGTGGAATATTTACATAACCTTGAGGATAGGTGCAAAGTGGACAAATATCCCACGCCTCTTTTCCTTCATGCGTGTGACCACAATTTGAACATTTCCATTGAATTTTGTCTGTAAATTTATATAAACATTTGTTTTTATACATTGTTGCAAGTGCTTGTAAAGTTTGATGATGAGAATTTTCAACTTGAGCAATAAGTAAAAAAGCTTCAGCAATCTTTCCAAAACCTTCGTCTTTTGCAACTTTGGCAAAAGCGGGATAAATGTTTTTTCCTTCATAAAGTTCAATGTCTGCCGCAGATTGAAGTGAAGTGCGAAGAAGAGAAGGTTCAAAAGGATAGCCAGCTTCAATAGGCACATTGTCTTCTTTAGAATTTCCTAAATGCTCAAGCATAAGTGAATAAAAACGTGATGCATGAGCCATTTCATTCTTGGCAAGAAGTTTAAGTTGGTCGGAAATTACAGAAAACCCTTCACTAACAGCACTTTTTGCAATAAATTGATACCTAGCCCCGTCCTGACACTCGGCAGCAAATGCACGAGCTAAATTTTCCTTAGTTTTGCTTTCTAAAAAGTTCATAGCAGCCTCCTAAAGTTAATTATTGCTAAAAAAACATTTGTTAAACATTTGATTTTTTCTTAAAAAACAGGTAAACTAAACTAAAGAGGTGTTTCATGAAAAGTAACGAAAAACTTGAAAATGAAAAAATTAAAAAATTTCACTATCTTCTTGTGTCAAAAGATTTTGATAAAGTTAGGTCTAAACTTGATAAAGCATTAAACTATCATCGACTTGAACTTGCAGGCAAATTTGATGGAATGGAAGTTATTTATGATGTTCCAAGCAACCTTTTGTCAAAAGCAGGAATAGTTTTAAGTAAACAATATGAAGGCGAAAAAAGTTTTTTTAAAGTTCGCAAAATAAGCCAATTGCCAGGTGGATATAAACGACCAAGCCAAAAATTTAATTTAGGAGAAAGTCAAGATGCTGAAGCACCAAAAGATTTTCCTATGCAAATTGCAAATGCCATTTCAAACCTTTTTGCCAATGTTTTTACAATTGACCTAGTTTCAGTTGTTCGCCAAACAGAACCTAAAATTGAAATTATAGTGGACGGCTATAAATATAACATAATTGGCGGAACAGGCTATCGTGCAGTATTGCTTTATGAAAATGCAATATATAAAGATGTAAAAACAAATAAAAAAGTTAAACGCATAGGCGTTACATTAAAAATGCCGAATGAAGAAAAATATGAAAAAGAAAACCAAACTATTCTAAGTGCAATTGAACATAGTTGCAAAGAACTTGTAGGTTATGAACAAAGCCGATTTGAAATTGCCGAGCGCCTGCTATATCCAAAACCAATAGGTGATGAAAAGAAACAAAAGGATGAAGAATAAGTGCTGAAAAGCACTTTAATAAAATTAAAAACCATAAAAAGATATTCTTATATGCATAACACATATATTGCAATATCTTTTTTTGATTATCAATACACTAAAAACTCGCGTCAAAGGCGTAAATCTTATTTTAGTAATCGTTTATGTATAAATTCAACCTTAAAAGCGTTTGTGGGAGTCCGAGGGGAATCGCAACCTCTCGGTCTTTTGTTACTTTTCTAGCATAGAAAAGTAAGAATGCTTTTGGCGGAAACGCAA
>CAMUGK010000021.1 GCA_947088415.1 uncultured Bacillota bacterium
AAAAGACGTGGGGGACTTTCGATTTCCCCCACACCCCCTCAAACGACTTACTTTAAAAAAGTAAGCAAAACGAAGTTGATTTTGTAGTCATTCTGGTGAGCCGAACGAAGTGAGCCTTGAGCGTAGACACCCGCTGTCATCCTGAGCGTAGTCGAAGGATCTAGGGTGTCGTAGTTGAAAGATCCTGCGACAGCAGTGAGTCGAAGAATCTAACGACCTTTTAAACATAAAATAAAATATTTGTCAAAAAATTTGCTAACGCAAAAAATTCTAACGAATTTCAAGTTTTTGACAAATATTTTTATTTTGATGTTATTTTGCAATTAAGAAAACAAAATGAGAAATTTTGTTTTGTGTAAAATATATTTATAAAATTTTTTAAACCATTTTGGCTTAAGCGAAACTTTTTTATTATAAATGTTTTATACTCCTATTGTGTTAAAAGGAGTAATTATGAATACAAAAGAAATTTTTATTAAAAGATTAAAGATTGCAATGGAAGTAAGAGATGTAGATTCGGCAGAACTTGCAAGGTTAACTGGTTTAAGCAAGGTCATTGTTGACAGAATTTTGACTGGAGAGACAAAAAATATTCGTTGCGTTAGGGTGATATCGTTTTGTCTCGCGTTAAAAGTGAGTTGTGATTATTTGTTAGGATTATCTGACAAAATGGAAATGAAAAAGCAGTCTTAAGATTTTGGTAATACTTTAAAAGAATTATTTAATTTTATTTAATAAATGTTGAAATAAAAAGATTTTTATGTTAAAATTAAGCAAAGGGTAAAAAATGTTTGCTAAAGTGATTATTGACCAAGACGCTAAAGCTCTTGACAAAACTTTTGAATATATTGTTCCTGATGACATGCAACTAACAAAAGGTATGCGTGTTTTTGTCGGTTTTGGGTCAAGAGTTTTGCAAGGGTTTGTTATTGACATTTCCCAGACTTGTGAATATGACCAAAGTAAACTTAAAAAGATTATTTCTATTGTTGACACTTATCCTGCAATTAAAAGTGAAATGCTTGAATGTATGAATTTTATGGTTGATAAGTTTCATTTAAAGCAAGCAAGTATTTTGCGACTTTTCATTCCTGCCGAAATGCGAGAAGGAAAAGTGAAAGAACTTTTCCAAAGGGTTTTTACCTTGAATGACAAAATTTCTATTAATTTATCTAAAAATGCGAAAAAACAGTTAGAAATTGTCGAATATTTGAAAGAAAAAAGCGAAGAAAAATCTAGTGTTCTTAACAATAATTTTGGAGCGGGTGCAGTTAAAAGTCTTTTAGATAAAGGGGTTTTAATTGAAAATCAAAAGCAAAAACTTAGAAAGCCACTTTCAATTAATATTGATGACAAAAAAATAATTTTAAACAAAATGCAGTCAAATGCAGTTGAAGAGATAAAAGATAATAAAACTTATTTGTTGCATGGCGTTACTGGTTCTGGCAAAACCGAAGTGTATATGCATTTAATTTCTCGTTGTTTAAACAATGGCAAGAATGCAATTATGCTTGTGCCAGAGATTTCGTTAACACCGCAAATTTTGGCAAACTTTAAAGCAAGGTTTGGCGACGAAGTTGCAATTCTTCACAGCGGGCTTTCGGCTGGCGAGCGTTTTGATGAATGGCGTAGGTTATATTCGGGAGAAGCCAAGATTGCAATCGGGGCAAGGTCTGCCATATTTGCACCACTTGAAAATCTTGGGGTTATTATAATTGATGAAGAGCATGAACAAAGTTATATTTCTGAAAGCAATCCAAGGTTTTCGACTCATGAAGTGGCGTCTTTTAGGGCGAATTATAACAATTGTCCATTGGTTTTAGGAAGTGCGACACCAAGCATTGAAAGTTATGAAAAGGCTAAAAAAGGCGAATATGTTTTAATTGAGCTTCCAGTTAGAGCCAACGGCAGAGAAATGCCACAAATTCAAATTGTTGACATGATTGGTGAAATTAGAAATGGCAATTCGGGAATTTTTTCAAATCAACTTCTTGCCGATTTAGTTAATATTATCAACAATAAAAAGCAAGCAATGTTATTTATCAATCGCAGGGGTTATTCATCATTTATGCGTTGTCAAGATTGTGGTTACATTGCAAAGTGCAGCGATTGCGATGTGAGTTTGGTTTATCATCAAGAAGATAACCGCCTAAAGTGTCACTATTGTGGCAAGCAGTTTAAGGTGTTAGACAGGTGTCCAAATTGTAGTAGTGAGCATATCAAGCATGGTGCGGTTGGAACAGAACAGGTTGTCAAAAAGATTCAAGAATTATTTCCTGTGGTTAAAGTTTTAAGAATGGACAATGACACAACATCAAAGAAGAATGCTCATCAAAAAATTTTAGAAGAGTTTAAAAATACTCATCCCTGCATTCTTGTAGGAACACAAATGATTGCAAAAGGTCATGATTTTCAAGACGTTTTACTTGTTGGCATTATCGACGCCGACCAGAGTTTATATCAAAGCGATTATCGTTCGACTGAAAGGACATTTCAACTTATAACTCAGGTGGCGGGGCGTGCTGGCAG
This sequence comes from uncultured Bacillota bacterium, assembly GCA_947088415.1. Lineage (GTDB taxonomy): Bacteria > Bacillota > Clostridia > Christensenellales > UBA1242 > Caccovivens. The sequence continues at coordinate 2,530 of CAMUGK010000021.1, forward strand.
GGGGCAAGAGCAAGGCAAAGTGATTTTGCAAACCTACAGTCCTAGGCATTACACTTACAAGTTTGTTTCTAATTATGATTACAAAGGTTTTTTCAAAAAGGAAGAAAATATTCGTGAAACTGCGGTTTTTCCACCTTTTTCAAGGATAATTCGCATACTTTTTGCTGATAAAGATGAAGAAACCCTTAGACAACTTGTAAAAATGTGCTATAATGAAGTTGTTAAGATTAAAGAAAAATATTCTGGAGAGTTTTTATATCTTGACGTTATGAAGTCGCCAATCAAGCGAATGCAAAACAAGTTTCGTTATCAAATTCTCATGCGTTTAAGGTTAGACAAAGCTAACGAGATTGAAAACAAGGCGTTCAAGGTTATTGATGGGCTTTCAAAAGACAGCATTTTCTTTGAAATTAATCCAAGCAATATGAGTTAGACGTTACTTTTCAAGTTGGTGAAAAGTAACCAAAAGCCACTGGGGGTTGCGATTCCCCCAGACCCCACAAACGCTTTTAAGGTTGGTTTTGAAAAATAACTCATATCATAAAGCGAATAATAGTCAAACGATTTGCTTACGCAAAAATTTTCTTGAGAAATTCAAGCGTTTGACAATTATTCTTATTTATGACTAAATGGCAATTAATAAAACAAAATGATACCATTTGTTCTAAGTGAAGAGAGAAAGAAAATTAAGAATTTCATTTATTGGCGAAAGCAAAAAATATTCATTTGCGACGCGAAGGCAAAAAATTGCCAAGTGTCGCAAATTAAAATTCTTTTGGTTACTTTTCTTAATAAGAAAAGTAACACCAATAAAAAAAGGAGAAAATATGGCAATAAGAAAAATTGTTTATGAAGGCGATGAATTGTTAAGAAAAAAGTCTAAGCCAGTCAAGGATTTTGATGATGACCTTGAAGAGCTTTTAGATGATATGAAAGAGACTATGTATGCCAATGACGGCATGGGACTTGCTGCTGTTCAAGTCGGGGTTTTAAGACGTGTTGTTATTGTTGACGCAAATGGCATGTTTGTTGAATTAATTAATCCTGAAATTATCAAAACCGAAGGCGAAGATATTGACACGGAAGGATGTTTAAGCGTCCTTGGGTTTAGTGATAAAGTTAAAAGACCTTATAGAGTGACTGTTAAGGCGTTTGATAGATATGGTTACCCATTTGAAATTACTGGCGAAAAATATTTTGCACGTTGTGTTTGTCATGAACTTGACCACTTGGATGGAGTTTTATATATCGACAAAAGTGAAAATAAAAGTAAATACAAAAGGAAAGGCAAATAAGTGAAAGTATTGTTTTTGGGTAGCAGTAAATTTTCAAAAATTGTGCTTGAAAAAGTGCTTGAAAGTAAGCACGATGTTTGTGGTGTGATAACTCAACCACCAAGAGAAGCAGGCCGTGGACATAAAATTTCAAAAACTTGTGTTCATGAATTTGCTGAACAAAAAGGACTTCAAGTTTACACTTTTGAAAAACTTAGTCGCAGTTTCGATGAAATTAAAAAAATAGATTATGACATAGCACTAGTTGCATCGTTTGGTCAAATTTTGACGCAAGAATTTTTAGATAATAGGCCTTGCATCAATGTTCATCCATCATTACTTCCTAAATACCGCGGAGCAACACCTATTCAATCTGCAATTTTAAATGGCGACGACAAGACTGGCGTTACTATTATGAAAGTAGTAAAAGAAGTTGACGCAGGCGATATAATCATACAGGAGCAAACGCCACTATCTAAGGAAATTATGTTTTCTGAAGTAGAAAATCAACTTGCCGAGTTGGGTGGCAACTTGGCAGTTCAAGCACTTGATTTATTTCAAAATGGTCAACAAAAATTTATACCACAAGATAACAATAAAGTAGTTTTAGTTAGACAATTAACTAAAGAAGACGGCTATTTAGATTTTTCTAAAAATGCAAAAGAGATTTTTGATAGATTTAGGGCGTTAAGTGAGTGCCTTGGCACATACATCTTGCTTGGCGAGCAGAAAATTAAAGTTACTGAAATGGAAATAGTAGATTTGTGTGGAAAGCCAAAAGAAATTTTGATTAACAAAAAAAGATTTGTTATTGCTTGCGCCGATAAGGCTATTGAAATTAAAAAATGCCAAGCATTGAGCGGTAAAATAGTAGACGCAAATTCATTTTTGAATGGTTGGCATGGGGATTTAAACGAGGTTAGATGATTTTATCGGATTTATCACTTGAAGAAATTCAAAGTTATGCAACAGAAAAAGGTTTGCCAAACTACCGTGGCAGGCAACTTTTTGATGCAATTTATAGTGGTAAAACTTTGCAAGAGATTTCAAATATTTCTAAAAATATTTTAAGTTTAATAGAAGAAGACTATCCAAAATATAAAATTGTTAAAAAGTTGACAAGTAAGGAAGACGGAACAAAAAAATATATATTTATGTTTAATGATAGTCAAGTTGTTGAAGGTGTTTTAATGGAATATAAATATGGCAAAACACTTTGCATTTCAACTCAAGTGGGTTGTAGAATGGGTTGCAAGTTTTGTGCTTCAGGATTGAATGGGCTTATTCGCAATCTTTCAGCAGGCGAAATTTTGGGACAAGTTTTGCTTGTCAACAAAGACTTGGGCGGAAGTTTAAAGAAAAGAGAAATTACAAATTTAGTTTTAATGGGCAGTGGCGAGCCACTTGACAATTATGAAAATGTCACTAAATTTTTAAATCTTATCTCTTGTCAAGATGGCTTAAATATCAGTCAACGTAACATTTCACTTTCAACCTGTGGTTTAGTTCCAAAGATTAAACAACTTGCCGATGATGGTTTTAATATTACACTTACTATTTCACTTCATGCACCAAACGATGAAATCAGAAGACAAACCATGCCAATTGCAAATTCTTATTCAATCGATGAAATTTTGTCTGCTTGTAAATATTATTTTAACAAAACACATAGGCGTGTGGTTTTTGAATATACGCTTATCAAAGGCGTGAACGACAGCAAAGAAAGTGCAGACGAACTTTGCAAAAGGCTTAAAGGCTTGTCATGTCATGTTAATGTTATTCCACTTAATGAAGTTAAAGAGAGAAAATTAAAATCAGCAACTCGAAAAGATTGCTATGATTTTGTTGCATTATTAGAAAAGGGTGGACTTTCAGCCACAGTTCGTCGAACCATGGGCGATGATATATCTGGTGCGTGCGGACAACTTAGAAACTCATATTTGGAGGGCAAGGTATGAAAGGGCTTGTAATAAAGAAAAATGCAAATCTCTTTTCGGTTGAAGTGAACGGCGAAGTTAAAGATTTGCTTCCACGTGGCACTCTAAAAAAAGACGGCATTTATGTTGGCGACGTTGTTGAATTCAATGAGACGATAGAGAAAGTTTATGCAAGAAAAAACCTTATGATAAGGCCACCAATGGCTAACCTTGACAAGATTTTTATTGTCATTTCTCCATCTCCACAACCAGACTTGTTGTTAGTTGACAAAATGATTCTTTGTTGTTTTGTTAAAGGAATTACTCCAATACTTGTAATCAACAAAGAAGATATTTCTAGTCAAGAATTTTTGAAAAATATTAAAAAAATATATAAAAATGTGGCAAAAATTATTGTTTGCAGTGCAAAAAAACAAGATGTTGAAAAAATTAAAAGCCAAATTAAAGGGATTTGTGCCTTTGCAGGACAAAGTGCGGTGGGCAAGTCTTCACTTATCAATGAACTTTTAGGGGAAAGAAAAGCACAAATTGGCGACCTTTCTAAAAAGATAGAGCGTGGCAAACAGACCACACGAATGGTAAGTTTGTTTTCTTTGGGGCAAGGCTATCTTGCAGACACTGCTGGCTTTTCAAGTTTAGACGTAAATATGCTTATAGACATTCAACTTAGAGAAGTTGACAAATATTATCCTGACTTTTTGCCATATTTAAGTGAATGTAAATATCGTTCTTGCAATCATAAAAACCCAAAGGAATGTGGATTATTAAAAAATCTTGACTTAGGCAATATAAGTGAATTAAGATATAAAAACTATTTAAAAATAATTGACAGTTTGGCTCAAAAAAAGAGATAATATAAAAAAGGAATGAATTATGAAAAAAAATGTTTATGTTTCACTTTCAACTTTATGTATTAAAGATTTTCAACATATAACCGAATATGCCAAAGTCATGCAGGGCAAGGCGGACATGCTTCACTGCGATGTTGGGGACGGAGTTTTTGTTGATTGCAAAACTTATGACGCTTCGTTGATTAAAGGGATAAATAAAAATAGCCTAATCATGCTTGATGTTCATCTTATGGTTGACGAGCCAGAGTTAAAATATCTTGAATATATAAAGGCAGGTGCAAATATTGTTACACTTCATTATGAAGCCTTTAAAAACAAAGAACTTCTTCCCCAAGTAATTAAAAATATACAATTCAACAGAGTTCTTGCAGGGCTTGCAATCAAACCTGAAACTTCTTTTAAAGAAGTTAAAACCTATCTTTTTGATGTTGATGTTGTGCTTGTTTTAGGCGTTGACCCCGGTGCAAGTGGGCAAAAGTTTAAACCAGAGACAATAAAAAAGATTAAAGAGATAGATAAGTTTAGACAAGAAAATAATCTCAGTTTCAAAATCCAAGTCGATGGTGGTGTAAATGAACAAAACGCAAAAACCCTTGTTGACGCGGGTGCTGACATTTTAGTTAGCGGCAATTATGTATTCAATTCGCCAGATAGAGAAAAAGCAATTGAAAATTTAAGAAATTGCATAAAATAATCTCTTACTTTTCAGCGTGAAAAGTAAGCAAAAGCGTCGGGGGACTTGCGATTTCCCCCGAACCCTCTCAAACGCTGTAAGGTTGTTTTTTAAAAATACCACTATGCAAGGTTATTGTCAAACAATTTGCTAACGCAAAAATTTTGCTTTGCAAAATTCAAGTGTTTGACGATAACCTTTTTTAGTGGCGGACATTCAATTAAAGAAACAGAATTGTAAAATTTTGTTGCAATAAAAATTTTTTATTATTTTAAAATTTATTTGACAAATCCCCCCCCCGTGATAATATAAGGTTGGGAGTAAGAAAAAATGGATTTTAAAAAGTTTAATTATAAAAATGAAGTATGCACATTTGAAGAGGTTATAGAAGATGAGAAAGAGTGCAAAAAACTTGAAAAATTATTAAAAGATGGGAAAGATTTACCAGAAGGTATTTTTTATGAGCAGTCTGCTGAATCGGAATACATAACATTTTATAGAGAATACTGTGATGAAGAAATAAAAGATCAACTTGAAATATCTAGAGCAAATAGTCTACATTCAATTGCAAGTAGTTTAAAATTTTTTAAAATCTTGGCAATTATAGCAATTGTTGGATGTTTTATAGCGGGAATAGTAGCAGTAATTTTATATCTGAATGCTACTCAAACAATACAAAATATTTAAAGACAGTTTTTTGCAGTTTATTCACCTAAAATTACAACATTGCCACATAAAACATCAAAGTATGAAAAGGTTTGAAGAAGGGCAGTTTCTCCAGAAACCACTGTAAAAACACTTGGATAGACATCTTTAATTACACAACGAACGGTGTCTATCTTTTTTCTTCCACGATTGATGTTTAAGTCAACTTCTTCACCTTTAAGTGCCATAATTTTGCTTTTAACATCTTCTAACCCTAAATTAATTTTTCGCATAATCCCTCTCTTTTTAAAAAGTTTTTGCCAAACTTTTTAAAATTTATACATTTTTTAGTCATACTTGGAACTTTTGCCGAGTAATATACATCGATAACCAAATTTTAGGGGGTTTATATGGCATTTCAAGCAAACAATTTTAGTGTGGCACGAAAGAAAGTTTTAAACAAAGGAGAGCTTAATGTTGAATGCAACATTTCATGTTCAGATGAAATTGCAAAAGTTTTGTCAGTTAGTGGCGAAGCTTGTCTTTCATCAAACGAAGTTTTGAATGGAACAATCAACTATTCTGCTTATGTTGACGCCAACATTATCTATCTTAACAACCAAGGCGAAATCGGCAAAGTTAGTTCAACTTGTCCATTCACTTCTAAATTTTCAAGTGAAGAAATCGTAAATGGTCAAAAAGCCAATATTAAATTGAAATTGGAAGATATGACTATTGAAGGTGTTAACGCAGATTCAATCAAAGTGGTTGCCAAGGTTAGCGAATATTGCGAAATTGTTGACAACAATGAAGTTAAATCTGTAAAAAGTGATGATGAAGATGTTTGTTCAAAAGATGAAAATATCAACATTATTCGTTTTGTTGGCGAAGGCTGTGAAAATTTGACTGTTACAAGCGAACTTAATCTTCGTGAAAACATCAAACGTGTAATTTTAACTGAAAGTCAAGTTATGATTAAAGATGTTGAAAGTGGCAACAACTTTGTTTCGGTTTCTGGCGATGTTGTTTCAAGAGTTTTATATCTTACAGAAAATGATAAGTTTGAGTCAGGCTATATCTATGATAGTTTTAAAGAAGAAATTGAGGTTGAAGGTGCAACAAGAGAAGCAAAGGCAGAAGCCACTGCTTTTATCAAACGTGACAGCCTAAATGTAACTTTAGACCAAGAAGATAAGGGGAATAAAGTAACACTTGAAATTCCACTTACTGTCACAGTGAGAGTTTATGAAGAAACTCAAGCACTTGTTGTTCAAGACCTTTATTCAACAAAAAATCAATTAAATATCACAACAGAGTCTTTTGAAATGAGCAATGTTTGTCAAAGCGGTTGTGTTGAAGGCAAGATTGACGGAAGTTTGTCGCTTGGCGAAGATAGACCACGTGTTGACAAAATCATGTTTGTTGGTGGAAATAGCGTAGTTGTTTCAAACTCATATCTTCGTGACAGCGAAATCACAATTGAAGGCATTGCAAAAGCAAATGTTGTTTATCTTAATGATGAAGATAATTCACTCAACTCTGTTGCACTTGAAGTTCCATTTGTTTTGACAGATAAATTTGATGTTGAAAACACTGACGGAAACTTGAGTGTTGACGCAATTGTATGCGATGTTGATGTTGCAGTTAAAAAGGGTAGAGAACTTTTCTATGACGCCAAAGTCAAGGCAAATGTAAATTATTGTTATAGCCAAGTTTCTGGAGTAATAAGCAGTGTAGAGATGGGCGAAGAACTTCCAGAAAAAGATTGTGGACTTGAACTTGTTTTTGCAAAGGCAGGTCAAAATTCTTGGGAAGTTGCAAAAGAAGCACGCGTTCAAGAAGAACTTCTTCTTGCTCAAAACGCCGAAACAATCTTCCCACTTCAAGAAGATACTTCACTTGTGCTTTTCTATCAAAAACGAAACTAAAAAGAATGTGCCATACCCTAAAAAACGCTTGTTTAAAAAACAGGCGTTTTTTAATTATATAATATTAAAAATTAATTGCATATTGGAGAAAACTTAAAGAAAGATTGAAAGAAGAAAGAAGTGAACTGGTATCATTTTGTTACCAGTTGAAAATGATGAATAAAATGGTAAAAGCAGGTTTACAGATGTCGTAAACACCAAAGACTTATTGCGTCTTGTTTAAATGTTGTTCTTGCGAAAGTCCAGATTCTTTTCTTAATTCTTTCAACATTAGTGCAAATTTGTTCTTCATAGTTTTATTCTAAATCTAAATTTTCTGCAAGTAGGTTCTCAGTGTTTATTAATTCCCATGGCTTAATGCCTAAACCACTAGCAAGCATTATTATTGTTTTTAAAGTAATATTTTTAGTTCGCTTTTGGAACAAACTTTTAATAGTTGAAAAAGGTAACCCGCTTTTTTGAGCAAGTTCATATTGTGTCATATCTTTAGGCATAAACTTGACTAATTGTTCTACAACAATGTCGCTTATATTTTTAAGATTATCCATAGTCTTATTTTAAGATAATAAATTTTTGACGTTAAGACTAAGAATTATTCTTTTTTATATATCTAAATATTCTCTAGTGAGTCTTTTATCTTTAACAAAATCCCAGACGTTAAATCCTAAACTTTCACTAATTTTAATAATGTTGTCTATTGTGATAGTTTTAGTCTTTCTTTGAAAAATGCTCTTTATTGTTGAATAGGGAACATCACTCATCTCAGACAATTGATATTGTGTAAGTTTTCGTTCTTCAAAAATTAACAATAATTTTTCAACTATTACATTTGTAGAAGTGTTTTTCTTGGGATTATTCATAATCTCATTATAGCTATTAAATTTTTTGTTGTTAGGATGAAAAATTATTCTTTTTTGTTGACTTTTAGAACATTTAGTTTTATAATAGGACTATATATAATCTTAAAGGCAAATTTATGGTAAAAACAATATTACAAAAAATTAAAGAAGATTTGATTGAAAAAATTAGCAAGGAAGATATTAAAAAACTTGACATCTTTCAAACTCATTTTGGCGTGTGTTTATATATTCGAAATACATATCTTTGGGGGAATGATTTTATTTCGAGGTTGCTGATGGGTTATTTTGATGATGACAATGTTGACGACTTGTCACATAAAATTTTGGAATATATCATTGAGAATGATTGATTAGGGGGTGGATTATGAACAAAAATATAATTGATGGAACAAAAATCAAAGTATTGCGATTAATAAATTTTTTACTACAAGAAGAATTAGCCGACCAATTAGGTGTTTCACATGACGCAATTGCTCGATGGGAAGATGGAAGTAGAAATCCTAATAGAGATAATTTCAAAAAAATATGTGAATATTTTAATGTGCCTGCTGAGTTTTTCTTGATTGATAAAAAATATTAAAATAATTGATTGACAATAGAAAAGTTTTTAAATACATGAGATCTTTCGACTGCGTGACTAATGTCACTCCGCTCAAGATGACAGTGACCAAAGGTTGCACGCGAGCTTAACATTTGGCGACTAAAAACTTTTTATTGATAAATAAAGTAATGCATAATAAATCATGCTGTTTAAATATGGCATGTTTTTTTCGTCAAATTTCACATTTTTTATTGTTATTTTATAGATTATTTCACTTTTTTTAGTCAATTATTTAGTTAAGGAAGTGAAATATGAAATACTTTTTATCTATCATTTGTGTTTTAGGAATTGTTTTAACTTTAATTTTTTGTGGGATTAAAAATGGTGGCAATCAGCAAGAAATTAACCCCGAAGATTATCTTCGCATTCATATTCGTGCAAATTCTGACGAGCAGATTGACCAAAATGTTAAGTATAAGGTTAAAGATGCAGTGGTTGAGTCGCTTATTCCTATTTTGGCTGAATGCACGACAAAAAGTGAAGCTAAGAAAATTTTAAAAAACAATTTTTCTGTTATTGAAAATGTTGCAAACAATGTTTTAAAAGCAAATGGTTTTGGTTACAAATCAAGTGCTAATTTTTCACGTGAATATTTTCCAACACGTGTTTATGACAAGGTTACACTTTTAGAAGGCGAGTATGATGCACTTGTTTTAAACCTTGGGCAAGGCGGTGGAAACAACTGGTGGTGTGTGGTTTATCCTGCTTTTTGCTTTCTTGAAACAAAAAATTCCGACAATATTGTATATATTTCGCAAATTTGGGACATCATTAAAAATGTAATCAAATAAGGGGGAATATTATGAAAAGATTATTAATCGCCTTTTGTTGCATGTTTTTCGTGTTTGCAATCGGCATTGGTGGGGCTGGATTTACATATGCTTGTGCAAACAGAAGTGAGCTTGTTGAAACTTTGACAGCTTCACAAAACAAACAGGTTCAACAAAAGTTGAAAAATTGGGGTTATTATAAAGGTTCTGTTGACGGGATTTACGGCCCTAAAACTAAAGAAGCTGTTAAATATTTTCAAAGAAAAAATGGTTTAGCAGTTGATGGCATTGTTGGCAAAAAAACTGCTGCCGCTATGGGTATTTCACTTTCTTCAAGTGGCACAACAACTTCAGGTCAATCAAGCAGTGACCTTAACTTGCTTGCAAAATGTGTTCATGCTGAAGCAAGAGGGGAAAGTTATGTTGGTCAAGTTGCAGTTGCAGCGGTAATTTTAAACCGCGTTAAAAGCAAAAACTTTCCAAACTCAATTGCTGGTGTAATTTATCAACCTTGGGCATTCACATGTGTTAA
>CAMUGK010000022.1 GCA_947088415.1 uncultured Bacillota bacterium
ATTTTAAGACAAATCAATATTTCTTCTTCAAAACAAGCAGATATGGAATTTATTATTAGCGACGCTTTATCAAAATTTGGACCTCTTGACTCAGGGTTTTATAGAGGTGTTTGGAATGATTTTAAAGATATTTTTGTAGAATATTTACAAGCCAATTCAAGTTTAATTAAATCACTTAATAAAGTTTATCAAGCTTGTGTTCCACAAGGCATAATGACAAACTCATTGACATATTTAACTTTAAACACAATTGATGATTGTCTTGATGTTGTTAATGAAAAACCTTTTTCTTCAACTGCCAAAATTTCATGTTTTAAAAACTTGTTAGATTATTTAAACCCAAGTTTAAAAACAGTTTTACTAGATTTTAATTTCAACGATAGTTTACAAACAAAGCACAAATTAATCTCTTCATTTAGTAAAGTTTATACTGGCAAAACTATAAAAGACCTTATTAAAAGCATAAACACAACAAACGGCTTTGATTTCCAAAAACTTGAAAGTGATGACGACAATGTTTTGGGATTATGCCAAGAATATCTCTTAGGGAGGTTAAGCGCATGAAAAAAATTTTAACATGCATATTTGCTTTTATTTTGATTGCGACAAGCGGTATTGTTTTTACGGCTTGTGGGAAGACAACGCCTGTTGGAAAAGCTTATGAAACTTTAAATAATGCAATTACAAAAATTGAAAATGAAAATAACAATTCCAATATTTTTACCGAAGGCGAGGTTGACGGGGTTGCCGGCAATTTACTGCTTGCTTATTACTCAAAAGATAGTTTGACATATTCAGAAAAATATGCTTATTATAATCAACTTTTGGTCATTCCAATGAACTATATCTATGAATATAAAGAAGACCTTAAACGAGTTGAAGAAATTCCTGATTTGTCTGGCGAAAAACAAAAAGTTGTTGATGAGTTCACATTATCAATTCCTGCATGGGTGGATAGTGTGGTTGCAAGTTCGACAGAATATAAATCACTTAATACCATTTTTGAAGATGGTGCTCCAAAAGATGGCTTGCTTAAAATCTTTAATAATACTTTATATAGCCTTTTTACAACAACATATCAAGTTGCAAGCAATCTTGCAAAAGTGAAAGAGGTTGTTCTTGATGATTTTTCTTCACTTCAAGAAACAAGTTTAATGCTAAAAAACAAAGATATAAAACCTTTGCGTGATTACTTTGTTTTAAAAATTGCGAATGACTTTAAAAATTTGTTGGTTGAAAGTTTTGACCTTTATGATTACACTGGCATTTCTGGAAGTAATGATATAGTTGCTTTTGAAAAATTTAATAGAAATGCAAAAGGAATTTTGACAAAAATATTTTCACTTCAAAAGATTTCAGTTGACGACTTGAAAGCTGAAGAAGGAGAACCAATAAGAACTGAAACTAGCAGTGAGGTTGTCGGTTATAGAAACAAAACCATAACAAAACTTTTAGAAGTTGAAAAAACTTTTGAAAATCAAAGAATGATGATAAGTCAAGCAATGAATAATTTTGACTTTAAAGTATTCTATACAAATTGCTCCTGCAGTCTTGAAATTTATCAAACAAAACAAGATAATGTTGCAGTGTATTATGATGAAATTGCAAATTATTACACTTCATATCTATCAAAATATATCACCTTTTTAGTTTCAAACTTAAAAAAATAGGAGAACAAAAATGACATACAAAGATTTAGCCGATGTGCTCTATCCAAACATAACAGAATCGGTTGAAGATATATTTAAAAAATACCCACCACGCAAGCTTCCAGCTGACGCGGTGGTTTCTCGTTTTGCCCCAAGTCCAACAGGCTTTATGCATATTGGTGGTTTTTTTCAAGTTTTAATTGACAGAACGCTTGCTAAAAATAGTGACGGGGTGTTTTATCTTCGCAATGAAGACACCGACAAAAAACGTGAAGTTGAAGGCGCAATGGAAATAATCTTTGATATTTTAACAAAATACAATCAAGCACCAGATGAATATCAACTTTTGGGACAAAAAATGGTTGGAGATTATGGTCCATACATTCAAAGTAAGCGCCTTGATATTTATCATGCTTTTGCTAAAAAACTTGTAGCTGAAGGCAAAGCTTTTCCATGTTTTTGCAAAAAGACAGAGGGGAAAGAAGAAATCTTAAAAATACGCGAAGAGAAGTTTAGCGAAAATGATAGTAATGTTGATTATGATCCATGTCGCAACATGCCAATTGAAGAAGCGATAAAACGCGTGCAGAAAGGTGAAAAATTTGCCATCAGGCTTAAAACTCCAAACGATGGAACACGCAAAATGTCTTTTGAAGATATTGTAAAGGGTAGGGTTGAACTTCCAGAAAATGCAAAAGACGTAATTTTGATAAAAAATGATGGGATTCCTCCTTATGCATTTGCTCATGCAATTGATGATACACTTATGGGAACAACAATTGTCGTTCGCGGAGAAGAGTGGTTTACATCAACTCCCGCACATATAGATATTTTTAATGCTCTTGGCTTTAAGCCCTTGAAATATTACCACACTCCAAACATCTGCAAAATTGATGAAAATGGAGGCAAAAGAAAATTGTCAAAACGCAAAGATCCTGAAAGCAATATGCAATATTTTTCAGAGGAAGGTTATCCAACGACAGCTGTCATTGAATATTTGCTTAACCTTTTAAGTTCAAGCTTTGAACCTTGGCGTGCAAAAAATCCAGATGCTCATTATAGCGAGTTTAAATTTGGCATAACAGATATAACAGCAGGTTCACCTCTTTTTGACTTTATCAAGCTCAACGACATTGCAAAGAACGTTGTTGCAAGAATGACTGGAGAAGAAGTCTATAACAACTGGCTTTCATGGGCAAAAGAATTTAAGCCAAGTTTAGCCAAAACTCTTGAAGAAAGAAGGGATTATGCAATCAAAGTTTGCAATATCGGTCGTGGTGGTACAAAGCCAAGAAAAGATATTTATAAGTGGAGCATGATTGAAAATCTATATTCATATTTGTTCGATAAACCTATTTTAGTTGATGAGATAGATAATAAAGAAAACTATCAAGAGTTTTTAAAAGAATACAGTAAAGATTTTACTCTTCCAGTTGACAAAGAAAGTTGGTTTAATGGCGTTAAAGCGGTGGCGGAACGCTTAGGCTATGCCACAGATAATAAGCTTTATAAGGCAAATCCTGAAGCCTATAAAGGAAACACCGCAAAGGTTTGTGAGTATGTTCGTTTGGCGTTAACAGGCAGAAAAGATAGCCCAGACCTTTATGAACTTATGACTATTTTAGGAGAAGATAAAGTTTTGGAAAGACTTAAAAACATATAAAAAGCACAGCAATTTGCTGTGTTTTTTTAAATTAAATCTTTATCTTTTACACAATATTTTGCCAAACTTACTCGTCCAAGTTCATTAAAGACCAACCCTTCACACTCTAAAATTTGGCGTTGTTTTTCTTGCCCGCCAAAAGTATTGTCGGTAAATAGTCCGCCATTTTTATTTACAATGCGATGACAAGGAACTTTTGAATTTATTGGGTTGTTATGTAATGCCCAGCGAACTTGCAGGCAAGGTTTAGGCACGCCAAGAATTTTTACTAGCTGTCCAAATGTGGCAACTTTCCCTCTTGGAATTTTTTTGACTACGTCATAAACCTGTTGAAAAAATGATTTTTCCATAAATTTCTCCTTTGTAATTGTCAAATTATAACACATAATGTCGAAATTTAATCATTCGCCGACAAAATTCGACAAATGAAATTTTTACTTTTAAATTTTTAAATGAAAATATTGGACAAATTTATATGAAAATAATATAATTTTATTATGTTATGTTATGATTGTCCACGAAATTGTGGAGTTGACAGAGAAAAAACAACAGGATTTTGTCGCGAAAGCAATAAAATTCGAGTTGCAAAGGTTATTGAAAATTTTATGTGGGAAGAGCCATGTTTAACAGGAGAAAAAGGCGGACTTGCTATATTTTTTTCAGGTTGTAATTTAAGATGTAAGTTTTGTCAAAATTTCGAGATTTCTCATATAGGCAAAGGTCAAGTATATTCAACACAAGAGTTTAAAAAACTTTTGCTTTCTTATAATTTAGAAAGATTTTCATGCATAGACCTTATAACCCCTTCACACTTTTCTTCTGCCTTGGCCGAGGTTTTTGAAAATTTAAAATTGCCAATCCCTATTGTTTGGAATTCAAATGGCTATGAAAAGGTTGAAACGCTTAAAAGAGTTTCAAAGTTTGTAGATGTTTTTTTAGTAGATTTAAAATATGTTAGTAATGAACTTTCAAAAAACTTATCTTGCATTGAAAATTATTTTCAAGTGGCAGAAAAAGCGGTAAAATTTATGAGTCAAGAAAAACCAAATATTTTTGATGGAGAAAGTTTAAAACAAGGGCTTATTATAAGGCATCTTGTTTTGCCAAATAACGTAAAAGACAGCCTGAAAGTCTTGGATTTCGTTAAAGAAAATATTGACAATCCAATTATTTCACTTATGAGCCAGTTTACGCCAACAAAACAAAGCCCTATCAAGCGAAAACTTATTCCCTTAGAGTTTAAGGCAGTTGTTGCTTACGCCGAAAAATGCGGGCTTACACAAGGTTATACGCAAGATTTGACAAGTTCTTCGCAGGATTTTATTCCAAAGTTCTAAAAATTGTTTGACTTTTTATTTTTTTGTTGCTATTCTCTTATTATGATAGCTCAACAAAATCTAAAAATTCAATATAAAAAATATGTTAAATCAAGATTGACGGCAGTTCGTTTTTTAGGACTTTTTATGTCGTTATTGACCTTTGCAATGATTCTTTTGCAATATTTTAATGTTTTAAGAAGTCTTTGGAACAGCGTGTCTATACTCTATTTATGTGGTGCAATGTTTACAATAACTGCACAATATCAAGATTTAAGGTTGTCAAAGGGTTGGGCAAAAGCCTGCCGTATAATTGCCGCATTTTTCTACATTTTGACAATAGCCCCACTTGTGCTTATCATTTTAGGCTATGCAGGGGTTGTTCCTCTCACAACTATTTAAAAAACAACTTGTTTTGCCAAGTTGTTTTTTATTTGTCTTTTAAAATTATGATAGTAATTCCAGGGTTTGCTTTTCCAAGGTCTTCATCTCCAACAATAGATTTGTCTCTTTTTAAAGCAAACATTGTTTTTTGATTAAACATATTCCAACTTTCGCCGCCAAAATAATCCAAAATTTTGTTTTGCTTTTTTAAATTGGCTAAAAGTTTTCGCAGGTTCAACAAAATTGCTCCGCCTCTCCCGTGAGAGCCATAGCCATGCAAAACTTTTATAACAGTTGTATTGTCTCGACTTGCATTTTCAATTGCAATTAAAACATCTGCTAAAGCGATGTCAACTGCAGGCGAAAAATTTTTTAAATTTAAAATTGTAAGCATTTAATCTCCTAATAATAATATAGTTGTTTTTCAACAAATTGTAAAGGAAATGCTTATATTTTAAATAAGTTTGTTTAACCTTCCATAATCATTTTATCGGCAATAAGGGCAATTAATTCGCCATTTGTAGGTTTGTCGTTTTGACTGTAAATTTTAAGACCAAAAAGCGTGTTGATGTTTTCAATTTTGCCTCTATTCCAAGCAACTTCAATTGCATGACGCATGCCTCTTTCAACCTTGCTTGAACTTGTTTCAAAACGCTCGGCAATTGTAGGGTAAAGTCTTTTTGTAATTGAGCCAATAATCTCAGGTTCTTCAACAGCAAGTTTGACAGCTTCTCTTAAAAATTGATAACCTTTAATGTTTGCAGGAATGCCAATGCTGATGAAGATGTTTGAAATTTTTTCGTCAAGACCGCGTTCATAATTTTTCTCACTTTTAAATTTGCTTTCCAAAAGGTCGAATATGCGAGCTTCAATGTTTTCGGCTAAGATAGGTTTTACCATAAAATAACTAACACCTTCTTTCATAGCCTTAGTAATAAATCCGCTGTGAGAAAGATGAGAGATAAATATAATTTTTGGCAAATTTTCTCCCATTTCTGCCCTTAGTTTGTCTAAAACTAAAAACCCATCAAGCTCTGGCAACATAACTTCCATAATAAGAAAGTCAGGCTTTAAAAGCACGACGTCGTTGACAACTGCAGTTCCTGTTGAAGCAGTTCCAATAACACTAAACCTATTGCTTTTTTTAAAATAATCAACAACACCATTTTCATCTTCTGTATCGGCAATAAAAAGTTTAATCCTTTTTTCTTTGTCCATAAGTCTACTCCTTCTAAAATATTTGATTTTTCATTTTCATGAACTAAAACTATGTTAGCACGATTTTTTAATTATGTAAATAAAACAAAGGTGCGTAAAAAATCGAAATTTGTCATATTTTGTAAAAAAAACAAGAATAACGCAGTAAATTTAAAAATTTTTTATTTTAATAGGTTTGTTTTATGAAAAAAATATCTTTTCGTCGCTTGATGTCCAAAGCAACAAAAAGATATATATATTTGTAAGCTTAAAACTTTTTATGTTGTAAATTCGTTGTCAAGAAGTTGCAAAGTTATACAATTTTCGACATAAAATTACACTTTTTTACAAAATTATACAAAAAGTTTTTGGACTATTTTTTAAAATTGCAAAACTTATCTTTGGCTTCAATAAGAGTTAAATTTGATGTTAAAGTTGACAAAAATTGTCTCAAAAGACAAAGATCAGATGGCGAAAGTTTTTGTGACAGGCAAATTGCCATTGAAGATGCTAAAGTGATAAGTTCACTTGATGACAGATTAATTTTGTTTTGTTTTTCCATAATATTATTTATGCAATAATTTTAATTAAAGGAGCAAATTGTTTGCTTTATTTTAAGTTTTTATTTATACTAACAAAAAGGAGAACCTATGTTTATCATTTTTTCAGGCGTGTCTGGCAGTGGCAAACAAACAGTTATCGGCGAACTTATGAAGATTTACTCAAATAGTGCTTTCTTAAAATCTGCAACAACAAGACCGCCAAGGAACATAACTGGCGAACATCAATATTACCACATGTCAGAGAAAGAATTTCAAAATAAAATTAATAACAATGAATTTTTTGAAACCGAAAAAACTCATGGTTTTTATTATGGCATTCTAAAGTCGTCTATCGACACACTTTTAAACAATCCACAAACCATATATATGAAAGACGTCGATGTGCATGGGACTGAAAAACTAATGAAAGCGTTAAAAGACAAAATGCAAATAGTTTGCATATTTTTGGAAGTGCCAGATGACGAACTTTTTGACAGACTTATTAAACGTGGAGAAAGTAAAGAGCGTGCTTTAATTCGCATTTCTCGCGGAACAATGGAGCGAGAATATAAAGATAAATATGACTATGTTATAGAAAACAATAATTTAGCAAAAACAGTTGAAAAGTGTAAAAAAATTATCGATGAATTGATGACGGAGAGAAAATAGTTATCTAATAATTTAAAAATTTTGTTAATAAGACAACAAATTACAAATTCTTTTAAATTTTGACAAAATTCTATCAAGATTGAAATTAAAAAAAGATATATACTTGCCTTAAGGAGAGTTTTATGAAAAAACTTGGCAAATGGTTATATCTTATTTTATTTGTAGGTTATTTTGCTGTTTTTTATATCATGCAAAATGCTTCAATTTATGGTCTTATCTATCCTTTTGCAATTGGAATGATGTTTGCACTTGTTTGGGCAGAACAAAAAGTTTGGCTTGTCTGTCCTGCATTTATTTTAAGTGCAATAGCATTTGAATGCTCTTTTGAAAGTGTTATTATTGCGATTGTCGCTTGTGTTATGGTTGCACTTCCATATTACGTTCATGTTATGGTTAAAAGACGCATAAAAAAGTGGGAGCTTGGCATTTATTGTCTTCTCGCTCAAACAGCCAGTATAGCCTTTCAAGCGGTGGCAGGGGTGCATCCTGCCGTCATTGTGGTTGGGGCTTTAGTTTGCGTGCTATTTATGTATTCTTCAATCCATATTTTCGAGCCTATTTTAATTCGTGGGTTTGCTTACAAACTCACATCGCTTGAAATAATCTGCGGTGGAATTATTTTAGTGGTGCTAAGCAATGGTTTTGCTGGAGTTGACATTTATGGTTTTAGTGTTCTTAAGGTTTTTGTAGCTTTTTTGCTTTTGACCATTACCTATACAACCAAAGCAAGCAATGCATGCATGGTGGCTGGGATTTTAGGGCTTGGCAGTATGCTTGGGAATAATAATCCTGTCTTTATAGCACCTTTTGTTTTGTGGGCACTAGGAATTTCATGTTTTAAAACCAAACAACGCATTTTGCCATTTTTAGCAATCATTGTGGTTGACTTAATTTTAGGATTTGTTTGTGGAATTTATTATTCATATGGCATTTTAGAGATAGCCCCAGTGCTTGTAGGAAGCGGAATCTTTTTGTTTTTGCCATCAAAATTTTATAATGCAATTGCCACTTTGCTTGCCTTTAATGGAGATAGACTGGCAAGTAAAAACTTTCTTAACAGGTCAAGAGAAAGCCTTGAAAGACAAATTTCATCTTTAAGCCAAGTTTTTTGTGAAATGGATTTGGTTTTTAGAAAATTAATAAAAAAGAATTTGTCTGTCGATGAAGTTAAAGAGATGCTGTTTGACGAAATTAAAAATGATGTCTGCAAAAATTGTCCAGAAAAAGGACATTGTCATCGCACTTTTGCAAGTGACACAAAAGCCACTATGGAAGAACTTATTTCAATTTCCATGGAAAGAGGGAAAATAACTGTTCTAGACATTCCAAGTTATTTATCGTCGAGATGTAACAAAGTTAATGGATTAATAAGTCACATCAACACCTTGACAAGCCAGTATAAAAATTATTCTTCACTAGTATCTAACATAGACAATTCAAAACTTTTAGTTTCTGACCAACTTAATGGATTTTCACAAATTTTAAAAAATCTTGCAAATGAAACAAAAGCAAATATGTCTTTTGACACGGCAAGAGAAAATAAGATTGTAGATGAACTTGCAATGAATAATATTCTTTGCACTGATGCGGTGGTTTATGAAAAAGATAATCACACATATATGACTTCACTTATCGTGCGTGATGAAGATGTCGACAGACCTAAAATTCCGCAAGTGGTTGGAAGAATTTGCGGATGCAAAATGAGCGTTATCGAAAATTATCCTTCAACTAGAGCAGGACTTGTTTGTTTAAACCTTTCAACCGCACCTAAATATGATTGTGTATTCGGACTTTCAAGTTGCAATAAGGCAGGCTCAAGCATTTCAGGAGATTGCCATAGTGTAATTAGATTAGATAACAATAGATTTCTCTTTGCTTTATGTGACGGAATGGGTAGCGGTGAAAAGGCTAGTCAAAAAAGCGAAACAACAATAAGTCTTATTGAAAATTTTTATAAAGCAGGCTTTGATAATGAAATAATATTGTCAAGCGTAAATAGGCTTTTAAATTTAGAACGAGATGATGTGTTTTCAACAATCGATGTTTGTGTAGTTGATTTAAAAAATGGAATTGCAGACTTTGTAAAAATGGGCAGTCCACCAAGCGTTGTTCGTGGTGAAGATAATATCAATATGATAGGTGGCTCATCACTTCCAGTTGGCGTTTTGCAAGAAGCAAAGGCTTCAACTAAAAAAATTGTGTTAACCGAAAAAGATATGATAATTCTTTGCAGTGACGGAATAAGTGACAGCTTTGCAAGCGATAACGAATTTAAAGATTTTATTTTGACAATCAAAACAGCAAATCCACAAGAGTTTGCAGATAAAATACTTGAACGTGCACTCGCGGGGAATAATGGCTATGCAGTTGATGATATGACTTGCATGGTTATTAAAATTTTTCAAACATAAAAAACACGCTTAATGGCGTGTTTTTGTTTATTTGGCTTTCTTACCGCTTGTTAGCATTTTTTGAATTTGCTCATAAGAGTAAAAATTAGGCTTTTCTTCGCCTGTTAAAATTGTGACATGAATGTTTTCTGGCTTTGTAAAAACTTGATTGCAAAAGTCTTGAACATCTTTGGCAGTTAAAGATTCATATGCTTTTTTGTATGCTTTGTTTGTCTTTCTTGAAAAATCATCTTTACCATAAGTTAAATATTTATAGAAAAGTCGACTTGGATAAATATTTATTTGAGTTGCTTCATCTCGACTTAATTTATAATTTTCAATCTTCTTTTGTATAAGTTTTTCATCTACCGTATTTTTTCGCAAGTCAGAAAGGACTTCGCTTATTGTGTCAAAACATTTATTGACATTATCACTTGAACATTCCCAATATATTTGAATTAGATTATGGTCTGGAATGTCGTCCCAGCCAAGCGCTCCACTATAAATGAGACCATTATCTCTCATTTTGCCAACAAGTTTGCCATTAAACTCATTACATATATTTGAAAACATTCTCATTGTTTGATTTGTTTTAATGCTTTCAAGACTTTTGTCAACTTTAAAAATAATTGAACAGGTAGATTTCTTAAAAGGAAAGTTTTCAACCACCATGTTGCCTTGGCGGTCATAATTGTGTATCATTGTGCGGTCGACATTATAATCAGGTTTGCTTTTAAGTTTGCTGATAAAATATTTTTTAGCAAGTCTTTTTGCTTTAAAGTAAGATATTCCACCTTCAATTGTGATTACAAAGTTTTGAGAAATAAATGTGTTATCTCTGAAATCTTTAAGTATTTTTGGAGTAATAGAATTTATTTCCTCTTGACTTCCTAGAACACATGTATTTTTGTTATATTCACTTGAAAGACTGCGAAGTTCGGCGAAATAGTGCATAGTATGAGGATTGTTCAATTTTTGCACAAGTTCTTGATTTATCACGCCTTTTTCACTTTCAACGCCTTTTTTTGAAAATTTGGTGTTTAAAAGCATGTCGCTTGCAAGAGCAAAACAATCTTCAATCTTTTTATTGGCGCGACAAAAATCTATTTCAGTGTAAAAGAAATTTGTTCTGCCATTTTTCTTTGTAAAAGTGTCAAGCATATCTTGACGAAGTTGCTTTTCATTCCGTTTTTCTGTTTCCTTAAAAACATGTGTTCACAAAAATGTGCAACAGGCTCTGGGAATTTATCTCTGTTTCTTCCGAATACAAAACCAGCAACTACAGAAGTGTGCTTTCTTTTCTTTTTACTATAAACTAAAGTTGCTCCGTTTTTATAATTTTTTACTTTTATCATAATTATCTCCTTAATAATTTTACTTAACTACTTCTATCTCTCCACTAAAAATTTTATAAGGGATATCATAATTTAATATAAATTTTTCAGATTTTAGAATATTTTTATATAAAAGTATAAGTCTTTGAATTTTTTCAGATGTTATAGTAGGCAACCCTTCATAATGTTCAAATAGTTTTATACCGAGATATTTTCTATATTGGTATATGCAATATTGATTAATATCTTTGAAGAATTGATTATATTTTAAACTTACTATATATTTAAGCCCAATGTTATCGCTAATTTCTTTAATTATATTAGCCTTTTCGGTTAATTCTTTTGCATTCTCTAATTCTTTAACTAAAGTTTTAAATTGCGTTTTAAAATAAGCAATCACATCGGAAACCGTTGGTAAGCCAGCCTGTTTTAAAAATCTTCTTGCGCGTAATGTGTTTGGTCTTGCTTCATTTACTAAGTTTATTAAAGTTGCTTTGTCGTTATCTTTAACATTTTTTGCAATTGTAACTAAAAAGTCTTGTTTAGCATTTAAAGTATAATAGATCTTCTTTTTTGAATATTTACAGTCTACATAAAAATCTGGCTTATATTTTTTATTGTTAAA
>CAMUGK010000023.1 GCA_947088415.1 uncultured Bacillota bacterium
CAAAATACATATTAACTCGCGAAAAAGCTAAATCTATTGAATTAAACTATAATCAAATTACAAATAATAATTATAATTTAACTCAAGAAGAACTTGCACAATATCCATCAGAATCTGAAATCGAGAACTAAGTTCTCGATTTTTTGAATTTTATACGCAAATTTTGCATAAACTATTTTAAATATTATGTCGATTTTATTTTGTTTTTTATATTTTCTATGATATACTATTTAAAAACTTAAAGGTGGATTTTATGGATTTATTTAATTCTTGGTTGGTGCAAGTGCCAATTGCTCATCGTGGCCTTCACGACAAACAAGCACCTGAAAACTCTTTACTTGCTTTTCAAAACGCAATCAATGCTGGTTACGCTATTGAACTTGATGTGCGTATGCTTTCTGACGGCACTATTGTTGTTTTTCACGACGACAGCCTTGCCCGTCTTACTGGAAATGATGGTTATATTAAATTCTTGAAAAAGTCTGATCTTGATATGTTGTCACTTGGAGAAAGTGATCAAAAAATTCCTACATTAGAAGAAGTTTTATCACTTGTTGCTGGCAAGACTCCCCTTTTGATTGAAATTAAAAATGAAGGCAAAATTGGTGAACTTGAAAGCAGAGTTATTGAAATTTTAAAAAAATATGACGGCAAATTTGCAATTCAAGCATTCAACCCATATGTTCTTCAATATTTTTACAAGCATGCCCCAGAAATTGCAAGGGGGCAACTTGCTGGTTTCTTAAAAAATCAAAAGATGCCTTTTATTCATAAATTTGCATTAAAAAGAATGCTTTTAAATAAAAAGATAAGTCATCCTGATTTTATCTCTTACGAAGGTAAATTTTTACCAAACAGATTTGTTAGAAAATTTAAAAAACTTCCTCTTCTTGCTTGGACTATCAGAAGTCAAGAAGAATATATGAAAGTTGTTAAATATTGCGACAATGTGATATTTGAAAACTTTGAGCCAAAAATATAATTAGTGGGGCATTACTTTTCTTTCAAGAAAAGTAATCAAAAGAAAACTAAAAATAAAACGCTTGTCAAAATCAAAAAATTTTAGCAAGCGTTTTATTTTGAGATTAACTTTCATTTTTTATTGTTAAATAACTAATCTTCTTTATCCCATAAACTTTTTCATCAACTAACTCAAACTTTTCATTCCAAACAAACTTGTCTTCCTTTGCATGTTCAACTGCTAAAATTCCATCTTGATTTAAAAGTTCTAACTCTGCTATTTTATTTGTAACTGGCAAGTAAAGTCCGCTTTTGTATGGAGGGTCAAACAAGATTAAATGAAATTTTTTATCTTTCAATCTGTCAAGTGCAGTCAAAGCGTCGAGTTTTAACACTTTACATAAAGAATTCAAACTTTTCAAGTTTTCTTGGATTAATCCAACGCTTCTTTTGTCACTATCTACAAAAATCACTTCACCTGCCCCACGACTTAATGCTTCAATTCCAAGTGCACCTGTGCCTGCACAAAGGTCCAAAACGCTTGCACCTTGAATTAAAAGTTGAAGCTTGTTAAACAACGCTTGTTTAACCATATCCGCCGTTGGACGAATATGTTCAAATTTATTTTCTTTTAAATTTTTACCTTTAAATTTCCCCGCAATTATTCTCATAAGTTTACTATATCATAAATTGCTAAAAAAATAAAGAAAATATGCTATAATTAAATATTAAAAGGAGTAATGTATGAAAAAATATCCAAGATTTACATTAAGAGTTGAAAAAGAGCTTTTAGATAAAATTGGTTATACTGCTTCTATGAATAGCCGAACAAAAAACAAAGAAATTGAATATATTTTGAAAAGATATGTTGCAGAATATGAAAGATTGCGTGGGAAAATCCAATTGGAAGAAAATTCGACTCTCAAACATAAGGTTAATTAATAAATTTTTCTATATTTTTAAACCAAATTTCATATTTTTATTGAAATAATATTCAAAATGTAAAAACTTTTATAAAAATTAATGATTTTTATTGACAATAACCTTTTTTGTGAGTTATAATATTCATGGTATTTTTCCCTCGGGTTCTCGCCCCTGTGGCTCTCACCCCGAACCCTAAATTTCAACTTAATATTTTTTATGGATTGCTAGCTCAGTTGGTAGAGCATTCGACTCTTAATCGAAGGGTCCGGGGTTCGAGCCCCCGGCAATCCACCATTAATTTGGAGTTTTTTACTATGGAAACATATTTTTTAATATATCACATCTTTAACATCATTTTCTATGTGCTTTTTGGAATAAGTGCATTTCTTTTGCTTTTTAAATTAATTTTACATTTTATTTCATTCTCTCCAGCAAAAAAGTTTCCACCAGCTCAAAAAGACCACAAGTATGCAATCATCATTCCTGCAAGAAACGAAAGCAGAGTTATTCGTGGCATTCTTGAAAGCATTAAATCACAAGATTACAACAAAGAGTTTTTAGACACTTACATTATTGTAGAGCGTGAAGACGACCCTACCTGTGAAATTGCCAAAGAGTATGACCGCACACATATTTTTGTTCGCAAACATTTGGAACAAAAAGGCAAAGGTCATGCAATGGACGAGCTTTTAAGCGAACTACTTGTTGACGAAAGCATTGATTATGAAGCATATTTTATTTTTGATGCTGACAACATACTTTACCCTAACTATTTTACTGAAATGAACAAAATGTTTGACCAAGGTTATGACGCTGGTGTTGCCTATCGCAATTCTAAAAATTGGAATGACAGTTGGGTGGCTTCTTGCAGTGGTTTAACTTTTATGGCTTTCAACACCTTTGACAATAAACCTAAAAGCAAACTTGGTCTTAATGTTACAATAAGTGGAACTGGTTTTTATATTTCAGCTCAGGTTTTAAAGAAACTTGGTGGTTACAAATTTTTCACTTTAACTGAAGATTATGAATTTAAACTTTACTCAAGTTTAAACAATTTAAAAACTTCTTACAATGAAAAGGCAAAGTTTTATGATGAACAACCAACTAAAATTAAAGTTTCATGGAATCAAAGACTTCGGTGGTGTAAAGGTTTTGCTCAGGCAAGCAAACTTTACACTAAAAAACTTCTTAAAAGTGCTGTCAAAGAAAAAGGTAAAGCAAAAGTCAATCAACTTTTAACTTCAATCGGCGTTTTACCTATTGCATTTACAATCTCTGTTATTTTAGCTTTTCAAATTGTCAATCTTGTGTTAATGTTTGTCGGAATTGGCATTGACAGCCCTAACTGGTATTTGTCTTTAATAGGGTTTGGTGCTTCGGCACTTGCACTTTATATTGTGCTTATGATTTATACAATCGTTCTTATGATTGTTGAGCGTAAAAACATCAATATCAAACCTTGGAATCGTTTAGTTTGCATTTTTATGAACCCTATTTTTCTTTTGTTATATTTGCCAATATACATCAATGGAATGTTTAAAAAAGAAGTAAAGTGGGTTGCAATTGAACACACTAAAGTTGTAGATCCTGTGACTGGCGAAGTGCTTGATGAGGACAAAAAGAAAGAACAAAAAGAAAAAGCCGAAGCATATCAATCTTTGCAAGAGCATATTAAGATTGCCGAAGAAGAAGAAAAGAAACTTTGGAAAAAACAATGGAATAAGATGAAAGAAAAATTAAATTTAGCAAAAGAGAAAATTAAAGAGAAGAAAAATAAAGTCGATTAATTCGACTTTATTTTTTATTTTAAATTTTTCATCAAATCTTTAACTCTTACTTTATTATCTTCATTTAATTTTTGATAAAGTTCAAGAATTTCTTTTGAGTCATTATAATGCGAAATATCTTCGAAGAAAAATTCTTCTGGAGTTGAACCACACGCCGCTATTACATCTAGCAAAACCTCTGATGGCAAAGCCATATCTCCACTTTCAAATTTTGCAATATACGCTTTTGACTTGCCAATCCGTCCAGATAACTCTCTAGCGGAAAGTCCAGCTTTTGTTCTCATCATACCCAACCTATCAATTAAAAATTTTCTAATAGGTGTAACTTTTTTATTCATATTTTCTCCGTTATTGACTTTTTAAAATCAAATAATGAATTTTTACTTCTCTTTAATTTCTAATGTTTCAAAATTAAATAAACGACTATCAAAAAACTCAGACATTGTAACACCTAATGCCCTAATAATAAGTGACATATTTGTAAAATTAGGTGTTTCATATTTACAATTTAATATATCACTCATTGTGCTATGATAAATATTTGTTTCTTGAGCAAGTTTGTATTGCGTCATCTTTTTGGCTTTTAATATTTCTTTAACTCTTAATGCAAACGCTCTATTTAACTTCATTTTTTAATCCCTTTAATACATTTTTCCCAATATTTCGATTTTAGCCGAAATTTTGGGGTTAAATATTTAAGGAAAAGCGGGTTTTTGTTGCTTTTTTAACTATTTTGTGTTATATTATTTACTGAAAAACGAAATAAGGGGTTATAAATGAAGTTAGGGGAGGCCAAATCATGCTCAGTTTTTGGGCATAGAAATGTTGAGATTACAAGTAATTTGGAAGATAAAACTATCAAATATATAGAAGACTTGATTGTAAATCATAATGTTTTGACATATCGTTTTGGAAGTTGTAGCAACTTTAATCATTTATGTCATTCTGTTGTTACTAAATTAAAAATGAAATACCCACAAATAAAAAGAATCGCTTACACTTGCAAGAGTGAAATATGCACGCTTGAAAGTGAGCGATTAAAATGGAAAAAAATAGATTCAAAGATTTTAGAAAAAGAAATTCACTTACTTGGTGTTGAAATGGAAATTGAATTTAAAACAAAATACACATCAGGTCGAGCATCTTATGTTGAAAGAAATCAAGCCATGATTAATGATAGTGATTATTGCCTGTTTTATTATGATGAAAACTATATGCCCGAACTAAGAAAATACTCTAGAAGAAATCATTTATACTATCAACCTAAAAGCGAAACAAAACTTGCATATGAATACGCTAAACTAAAGAATAAAGAAATAATCAATATTAAAGATTAAAATTTTAAAATACCACTACACTGCCATCAATCCAACTTGTGAAAAAGTTTTCTTGATTTCTTCCTGTTGATGATGACATTGTGTCTATAAATTCTTCAACACTTACATTTTTAAACATAAACTTTTTATAATAGTTTTTTAATGCTTTATAAAATTTTTTCTCTCCAATCGTTTCTCTAAAGGTGTCAAACATCAGCACCCCTTTTGTGTATGTGCAATTGACATATTCTGGCTCGGTCTCATATTCATCAAGTCGTCTATTCATGCTTGTGTCAACACTGCCATTAACACTTGAATAAATGTCAACAAAATGTTTATAGTTTTTATTAACATTTTTTATCATTAATGAATATTCCAATCCGTAATCACGATTATTCTCATAAAATAAAAGTGTTGAATATTCAGTCAAACCTTCATCTAGCCAAGCGTTTTGATATTCATTATTTCCGACAACACCATACCACCATTGATGTGCAAGTTCATGAACAATTACATATTCATAATCTTGAGAACTTGTTATGTCATCGGCAATTAGCACAAGATTTGGAAATTCCATTCCACCATGCACAAAATTTGCTTTTGCCACACTAACACTCTTATAAGGATACATTCCAAAAAGAGAATTAAAAGTTTTTATTGCATTAACTGCCACGCCCAACGACTTTTCTGGGTTTTCATCATCATAAAAATAATAATTAACAACAATTCCATCTACACTTTGACTTAAATGTGTAAATTTTTCTGATAAAACAAAAGCAAAATCTCTAACCTTATTTGCTGTAACAGTGGTTGTTTTTAAGCGTTTTTCTTTTTCTAAACTAGTTTTACCTTGAACTCCACTGCTTGCAAGCATGGAATTTTCTGGATATGAAATTTTAACTGAATAGTTTGCAGTTTCACTATTAAAAGGGTCGCCATTTGAATGATATAAATCTTGAATAAAACCTTTTCCGTTTTCATACCTACATATGATTGGATAAAAATTGCCAAAATTGATGGTATTTTCACCATAACCAAAGCGATGATTAATATTTGGAAGAGTTACTTCAAAGGTTATGTCAATATTCACACTTTCATCTGGATAAATTCCGTTTAAAAGTTCGACTATTAAGATATTTTCATCTTCCCCGCCAATTTTATAACCGCAAACTTGGTCTGTGATTGAAACATCTTTAATGTCAATCTTCCCATAACTTTTCCCATTTGGATAGGCTTTATTTTCGTTATTTTTGCTGACAACTTTGGCTTTTGCATTTTCTCTAAAGGCATTTGAATAGAGATGAAAACAAACTTCTTTTAAAAGATTATCTGTCTGATTGATGAAATTTACCTTTTCATTGCCATAAAGTATATGATTGGTGTCATCATAACTGCAAGTTATATCATAACTTGAATAAATTTCTGCACTTTCTCCACAACCCAAAAATAAAAATGGAAGAGAAAAGATAATTAAACTTAAAAAGATATATTTTTTCATAAAATATATTTATTCTTAAGTCTTGCAAAAAATAACCTGTTTGCAATTTGTAAAATCTCTTGTTTTTAAGATAAAATTGTGTTACAATACTCCCACGAGGTTATCATGAGTTTTTGCAAATATTCAACTGAATTTATAGCAAGTTCACAAACAAAAGTTGACAATATTTTTATAAATGACTATCTTCCCTTTGCACCAAGTGACTTTGTAAAGGTCTATCTTTATGGTCTTTATATGTGCTCTTCACAAAGCTTTGATAATAATTTAGAAAATTTTGCTAAAAGGCTGAACATGAGTGAAGAAGACATTGAAAAAGCTTATGAATATTGGGAAGAACAAGGTTTAGTGCAAGTTTTAAAAACCTACCCTATCGAAGTTAGATATATTCCACTCAATAACATTGTCACAAGCACAAAACTTTATAAACCAGAAAAATATCAAGTTTTTAATTCTCAAGTTCTTGAACTTTTTGCAGGCAGTGGCAGAGATGTTTCTAAGACAGAATTTAATGAATATTATGACTTTTTGGAAAGATTTCATGTAGAGCAAGAAGCACTTTTAATGATAATTAAATATTGCATTGACACTAAAAAAAGAGGTGTTGGCTATAGTTATATTTTGACGGTTGCTAAAAACTGGGCAAACGAGGGAATTACAACAGCAAGTCAAGTTGAAGAGCGTCTGCAAAGTTTTGAACAAAAAGGTCAAGAAATTGGTCTTGTTTTATCGTCGCTTGGACTTAAACGTTCGGCATATATTGAAGAGCGTAATCTTTTGAACAAATGGATTGAGGATTATGGTTTTAATTTAGATGTTATTATATTCCTTGCAAAAGGTTTAAAGAAAAAAGGCAAATCTAATTTTAATGTTCTTGATGTTTTGCTTTCTCATTACTTTGAACTTAAACTTATGTCAATCTTAGAAATCCAAGAATTTGAAAAGAATAAGAGCGAACTCATTTCTCTTGCAAAGGCTATCAATAAAGCAATCGGCGTTTATTATGAAAGTCTTGACAGCGAAATCGAAAACTACATTTTAAAGTGGTTTAACTATGGCTTTGACAAAGAAGTTCTTCTTCAAATTGCATCTTATTGCTTTAAAAATTCAATCCGCACACTTGAAGGAATGGATAACGTTATTACAAAATTCTATAAAAAAGGAATTTTATCATTGCAGGCTTTTGATGAATATTGCTCTAACATCGTAAGCACTGACAAAAACATTCAAAATCTTCTCGATAAGTTAGGACTTGCAAGAAAGGTTAACTATTTAGACCGCGAAAATTATAAAACTTGGACACAAAATTGGAATATTCCACAAGAACTTTTAGATTATGGCGTTTCACTTGCCGTTGGCAAAAATCTGCCAATGCAGTATTTAGGCAAGATTTTGGCATCTTGGCATGAGCAAGGAATCAAGACAAAACAAGAAGCCGAAAAGACAAAACTTTTTATAAACGAAAGTCCAAAATCTAATTTTACTGGACGCAGTTTCAGCGATGTCGATGTTAACGCAGTATTTCAATCTATCAATGAGATTGACTTATAGGAGTGAAATATGAACAACAAAATTTTAACTCAAGCAAAAAATATTTTAAGCAATCGAAGAATTCAAGCTGAAAGGTTTTCAAACGAACGCAAACAAGAATATCTTAAAGACAGCGAATTTAAAAATATCTATAATTGCTATGTCGACAGCATGATTTTAAATGCTAAAACAGGCAAAAACATTACAGATGTTGAAAAAAATAAAAAATTAATTGAAGATTGGCTTATTAAAAATAATAAACCTAGCTTCACTCCAAACTACTCCTGCCCTACCTGTCAAGATAATGGCTATATTAATGGAGAGATGTGCAAATGTTTAAAGCGTGAAATAACCAAAATTTTAACCAAAGAAAGTGGTTTTGGCGAACTTGAAAGATTTTCTTCTTCTGACTTTTCTAAATTTGAAAAACCAGAAGAAATGAAAAAATTGTATTCTCTTATGGAAGAATGGTGCAATCAATCGTCACATAAAAAAACGCTTATATTTTTAAGTGGCAACACAGGTGTTGGCAAAACTCACTTGACAAAATGCATGGCAAATGCATTAATAGAAAATGGTCATCTTGTCAATTTAACCACCGCTTTTAATATGAACCAAGAGCTTTCAAAGACTTTCTCAAGTTTTGATGCCACACTTTTTGACCAAACCTTGCAGAAATATCTTGACTGCGAATATCTTTTTATTGATGACCTTGGCACAGAAATTATCACCAAACTTTCAATAAAAACCCTTTACTTAGTTTTAAATGAACGCAAAACTCGTGGCCTTTCAACAATTATCACTTCAAACCTAACCCTTAAAGATATTCGCGACCAATATGACGAACGCATTGCAAGTCGAATTGTTGACACCCAAACATCAATCTGTATAAGACTTGACGGAAGAGATTTAAGATTAAAAAAATAAAAACATGGGATTAGTCCATGTTTTTATCTTTTTAAAAACCTTAAGAAAACCCCAATATTGCGTTTTTGTCTATTATAGTCACTTTCTTCGCCATGACCACTATAAAGGGTTTTAAATTCAACCTTGCTCATTTTTTCAATTGTTTTTATCATTGCGTTTTTATCACTCCCCTTAAGGTCAAGTCTTCCAATTCCAGAATTAAAAATTGTATCGCCCGCAAACAATAAGTCATTGATTTTATAACATTCTCCACAAGGACTATGACCTGAAGAGGCAAAATATTCAACCTCAAACCCGCCTATTAAAATTCTTCCGTCTTTCTCAAGCCGAACTATATCTAATTTTTGGTTTAACTCCCAACTTTCCGACTGATTTAAAGTATGATCGCGAAGTGTTTCTTCTAGTTTGTCACTGCCATAAATTTTACAAGCAAACTTATCTGCATATTCCTTTAAATATAAAGAGTGGTCAAAATGCCCATGCGTAAGCAAAATGCCAACAACTTTTTTATCGTCTATTAATGACAACACCTTTTCTAGTTTTGCACCGGTGTCAATGATTAAACATTCTTTGCCACTACTCACAACAAATGTGTTTTCATCATACCAATCCCCTAAAACACTTTCAACATTCATACTTATTCTCCAAAACTTAAAAATATTTTACACCAAATCTTAATAAATTTCAAACAAAAACAAAAATTATTTAATTTTTTCCCAAGAAAATTCTTCTCTGCCAAAATGACCATAACATGCGGTTTTAGCATAGATTGGCTTTAACAAATCTAACTCTTTAATTATATTTGCTGGACTGAAATCAAAATTTTCATTGACATAATCATAGATTTTTTGCAAAGAAAGATGTTCACTTCCAAAAGTTTCGATATAAAGTGAAATTGGCTTGCTTTGACCAATCGCATATGAAACTTGAATTTCACATCTGTCGGCAAGTTCATGTGCTACGATATTTTTAGCGACATAGCGTGCGTAATATGCACCAGACCTGTCAACTTTGGTTGCGTTTTTAGAACTAAAACAACCGCCACCTACTTTCCCAACTCCGCCATAAGTGTCAACAACAATTTTGCGACCTACACAACCACTATCTCCGTAGCTACCCCAAATCGTAAAACGCCCACTTGGATTTATTATAAATTCGGTGTTGTCAATTAGGCTAGCATATTCTTTTAATGCTTTATCTAAAACATGTTTTTTTATAGTTTTTTGAATTTCATCTTGTTTTAATTCCACGTTGTGCGAAACTGAAATTAAAATTGTTGCAATTCTAACAGGTTTATTATCTTCATATTCAACTGAAACTTGAGATTTGGCATCGGCAAAATAATCCTTGCTTTGAATTCTAAAACTTTCATATTCTCTCATAATTCTATGTGCCAAAAGTATTGGCAGTGGCATAAATTCTTTACTTTCATTGGTTGCATAGCCAAAAACCATGCCTTGATCATTTGCACAAAGTTCATTTTTCACAACCGCTTGGTTTATATCGGGACTTTGCTGACTTATCTGTTTAATAACTTCAAATACACAAGTATAACCTATTTCTTTTAAAATCTTTTTTGCAATGTCGTCATAATTTATCTTGGCTTTTGTAGTCGCTTCGCCATAGATAAAAAGTTTATTGTCCTTAATTGCACATTCCACAGCCATTTGGCTTTGTGGGTCTTGTCTTAACGCTTCATCAAGAAAGTTGTCTGCTAAAAAATCGCAGGTTTTGTCTGGGTGCCCAATATTGACACTCTCACTTGTAATAATTTTTTTCATAATTTCTCCTTCTTTACTTTTTATTTCCATAAAAAATCCCATCAAACGATGGGAATAGAAGACAAAAACTATTTCTCCATCGTTTCCAAACTGAAGCACCTTGAAAGTCAGGTTGCTGTGTGGTCATCGAGTTTGGTCTCTCGCACACTCTTTATGGATAAGTTTATTATATCATAATTTTTAAATTTTGCAAACGATTTAAATAAAATTTTCTAATTAATTTTCGCTTTTTGCATAATATTCTTTTGTTTTATCATAAAGTTCTGTTTCAAGAAGTTCTCGTGCTTGGCGATTGCTTTGAAAAACTTCTAAAATATAGTCTTTATCATAATTTTCAACAAAATATTTTGTTAACAAATAATAGTCAGAGTAATAGGCTTTATTTCTATTTAATACTTCTTCTTTGCTGGCTTTGATAGATAACTTGATTCCGTCTTTTTGTCCGCTTAAATAGCCTGCTATTCCTTCAACCAAATATTTTTCAGTATGGGAGCAATTATGAACTTTATTGAAAACTTCATTTACAAAATGCACATATTCATGAAAAATAGTTTTTTTATAATATATTAACGCATCTTCATACTCTTCTTCTTTGAAAGCGTGAGCTGTATTTTTATAATCATGCAAAGAAAGATAAGTGATTACTCCATTGTTACAACTGCCTATTGCCCAAGAAGGTATGTGACTATCTTCACTTAACCCCCTAGATATTCTGCAAAATTCATCATATTCTTTTTTAGTTGGAATAATATTAATTATAACTTTATCCTTTGGCATCTCTACTTCGAAAAATTCATATGCTATTTTTGCATGCTCGTCAAGATATTCTGATAATTCGTCAATCAAATCAC
>CAMUGK010000024.1 GCA_947088415.1 uncultured Bacillota bacterium
ATCCCGAATCAGAATGTCGGGGTGAATGCGTTCCCGGGTCTTGTACACACCGCCTGTCACGCCATGGGAGTTGGGGGGACCCAAAGTCGGTGCTCTAACCCGCAAGGGGGGAAGCCGCCTAAGGTAAAACCAGCGACTGGGGTGAAGTCATAACAAGGTAGCGGTATCGGAAGGTGCGGCTGGATCACCTCCTTTTAAAGAGATTGGTCGATGAGTAGAATAATATTCTACAAAAACCTGCACGGTGAAGTGCAATAAGTGGCAATGCCACACCCTAAAACTTATAACTTTGATAGGTATTTGTTTATTTGATTAAAAAAAGAACTAGGAATTTTCCTAGTTCTTTTTTTACGAATAAATGCTTTACGATTGCCTTAATTGTTGAATTCAAATTGTAAAGTATGTTTATTCAAATAAAAACACTAACTTAAGTTAGTGTTTTTATTTTTTTAGCTATATTCGTAATTTTTATTTACTTACAAAAACAAATCCAAAAGCATTTGGACCCCAATGGCATGCAATTGCAGGGTCGAGATGATCATAAACTTTGATTTGATTAAGAAATTTTTTATCTGTCATTTCAATAAGTTTATCAAGATTTGATTTGTTATATGTGTAAGATGCAATGATTTCATAGTTTGGATCACATTCTTGAGAAACAAGACTTTCAACAATAAAATTCATTGCATTTTTAAGTCCCATTTTCTTTGCAAATACATGAACATTTCCTTTATGAAGCCCAATTATAGGCTTTATATTAAGCATACTGCCAAGAAGCCATTCTTTT
This sequence comes from uncultured Bacillota bacterium, assembly GCA_947088415.1. Taxonomy (GTDB): domain Bacteria; phylum Bacillota; class Clostridia; order Christensenellales; family UBA1242; genus Caccovivens. The sequence goes on from CAMUGK010000024.1 coordinate 788, forward strand.
TTTGAAAGTCTTCCGCCACGAAGAAGATAATTTAAGGTTTCAGGTATTGCATAAACTTTTATTCTTGGAATAAGGGCATTTACTTTTTTCTCAATCTCATCAAGAGATAAATCTCTATTTCTATTGATTTCGTCAACCAAAAGTCTAATTCCACCAACAGCCAATTGACTATCAATTACTTTAACTTTTTTATTATCTGCAAAAATATTTCGCACTGCATTAAAAGTCCCTGAAATGCCAGATGAAATTGTCAAAACGACAACGTCGTCACCTTTGTTTGTAAAGGATTCTACTCTTTCTTGAAAGTCGACAAGATTTGGAAGAGAAGTTTTTGGGAAATCTTTTTCATCAATCAAATAATGATAGAATTCTTCAAAACTTAAATTTTCGCCATCAAGATATTCTTTTTCGCCTATTAAAATGTTTAAGGGAATTATTTCCACTCCATATTTTTCGGCTTCTTCTTTTTTTATACTACTGCCAGAATCTACAAATATTCTTAACATATTCTCTCCTTTATACTATTATATCTGTTTAAAATTCAAAATAGACAGATAATGCAATAAAATTTTGTATTAATCTTATGTTTGATTATAACAAATATAATATGTTTTCGCAATTGATGTCACAAGCGAGTCATCAATTTGTCACATTTGCAACCTGATTTGTGACATAAAATTTATTCATAAATTGCGGTCAATGATTTTACATCTTCTTTATCTACAAAAGAACGAACCTTTTTATTAAATTCAATGCTATAAACACCATCGCTTCCTACAACAATATGATCAATAAAATTTGCTTTCATGACCTTGATAATTTGTTTAAGTTCTTCAGTTCCAGATATATCTTTATCCGATGGTTTGCATATTCCACCAGGGTGGTTATGAGTTAAAATAATAAATGCTGCTTTAGTTTCATTAATAAAATCGCAAACAAGGTTAGGGGCTGCCACAACTGATGCAAAAGTGCCTGTGCCAAGCTTACGTTGACGTATAATTCTAAAGGAAGAATCTAATGCAATGCCATAAAGTATCTCTCTTGTATGAAATCTAACTAAATTTTCACATAAATCATAAACATCTCCCCAACCATTAAGTTTGGTCTTTTTAGACATTTTACTGTTCATATAATAATCAAAAATCTTAACAAAACCTGTAATCATTTTTGCCGATCTGTCATTTATGCCTTCAATTTCTTTTAAGGAAAATTCATTTGCATCTAAAACATTTTGAACTGTGTTATATCTATCTAAAAGTCTGTGTGCAAGCACATTAACATCACATCTTGGAAAAACAAAGAATAAAATATATTCTAAAACCTGATGAGGACTTAATTCACATAAATCTAATCTGCTGTAATTATCAATAGTTCTTGCTCTATGCCCTTCGTGCGGGTTTTTATTTTTTTCGTCTTTCATAATTAAACCTCATATTAAAATTTCATTAGTAATATGTTTTATTATATCAACAACTACAAAAAAAGTAAATCAAAAAGAAAAATTAAACAAAAATATATTCTCCCATTGACATACGCTCAAGATTGTGCTATACTCAAAAAAGGTTTTTAAAAGACTATGAAATTCAAAAAATTAAAATATAATATAATCAGCATATTTTTAGTGCTTTTAGTTGCGTCTGCAGTATTACTAAAGGTATATTTTATCGATGGTCAAATTCCGGATTCAAGCATTGACAACATAATTCCTGAAACTCCTGACGATACGCCAAATAACGGCGAAAATGATGACCCAAGCATAGAGCTTCCTATAGATGACACTAGAGACCCCAACATTCCTTCTGCAAACTATCCAACAAATGTTTTAAATTATTGCTTGAATAAACTTTCAACATCTGATGGTTACAAATCTAAGGTTTCACTTATCACAAAAATTACTGGTGGTTATGGTGCTGTTTCAGTGAATGCTTTACATATTACTGATGGCACAACAATTATGTCAGGAAAACAAATGATTGAACAAATGCAATATGTTCCAAAAGACGAACTTGCAGAAAAGTTTTCTACTACAAATGGACTTATAACTTCATATTATGATGGACAGTATTCTCATATATGGCGAACTCCAAATGGCGTGTTTGATATGTCAAAAGCTGAATATAGAAAAGTTGACGGCATTATAAACGTGGGTGCTGAAAGGTTTTATTTTAACAGGCTTTTCCCAAGCAATATAAAGTTTGATAAAAAAGGTGTTTCAAGCAAGCTTTCAACTCAAAAAAATTCCAAAACTGGGAGAGAAGAATATATTATTACAGCCAAACTTTTAAACATAGCTTACTATCCTGAACAATTTTCTAGATCATATTATACTTTCCAAAATCATTTTAAATACACATCAGTAAATTCTACAATTGTATTTACTATTGACAAAAAAACTGGCTGGCTTAAAAATTATGTTCAACATGATGTTTTTTCTGGATATTATCCAGCTATTGAAGGGTCTCATGTTTCGATAGATTTGACCTATACTCAAACTTTTTCAAATCATAATCAATCGCTTTCAATAAGTCACCCAACAATTCCGCCAGAACCACCAAAAGAATAAAATAAAAAAGTGGCAAAAGCCATTTTTTTATATACTTTCAATATCGTTTATTTTGTTGTCGAAAAGAGTAAATTTATAATACTCTTTTTTTTCTGAAGTTTTAACCACAAATGTTTTTGTGTCAATTGAATAAAATTCATTTATCTCGCCAAAAAATTCTTGCAAATGTTCTTTATCAATACGGCGCTTCATTGGTGTGCTAAGATAAAAGGAGGCAAGTTCATAATCTTGGACTTGGATTGCTTCCATAAAAGCGTATGGAATGACATTTTCATTTGTCACAATGATTGGTCTTCCATTTTGATATTGAATGGTGTTGGCTTTTTGAGTAATTCCTTCTGGCGTGATTATATATTGACTTTCAATCAGATGCCTTGCAATATTGTCAAGAGATTTATTAACAACCACAGAGTTGTCAAATATTTTAATTTGGTCACCTTCTAAAAGTTTTATTTGTCCAGTTATGGTGTTGAATAAAATCAAGGTTTGAGATTGAGAAGAAGAAAGCCAAACATAACAATTGCTTGAAATTTCGCCAGTTTGAAACTTATCGAAATTTTGACTTAAAATAAGTTCTTTTTTGTTGTCGAGGTAAGAAAAACTTATTTTTTTCTCGCCAATTTCAATTTTGCAAGGGCTTCCGTTGATTTCAATCGAAGAAATTGCATAATTTTTTAAAAGAGTTTTGTCTTGCAAAAAGAAAATCTTTTGCCCATTAAGATTAGATAAAAAATAGAAATTGTTATCTTCTTCGTCATTTAGGTTTAAAGTAAAGGCAAGCTTTTTCATTGAATTTTTTGTTGGATAAATGCAAAGGGTCTTAGCTTCATCAAATTCTAAAACCTGACCTTCAGACAAATATATTTCATCTTTATCAAAAGCCACTAAACAATCAAATGATGATATAATTTTATATTTACTCATAATTCTCCCTTTTCAAACAAAATATATAGTAAATTATGAAAGTAAATTAAAAAAAAGAAGATTAAAAATCATGAATTATGTCAATGATTGAATAAAAGGGGGACAACATGAAAAAAAGTTGTTGGAAAGATAGTGAAGTTTTGGCCTTATTCAATAAGGTTGAAGATGTTAAAAAAGATTCAAAGCCACTTAAAAGTGCTTTTGTCGAGCATGCTGTAAAATATGGTCGAAAACCTAATAGTGTTAGAAATTATTATTATTTTCAACTTGAACAACTTAAAAAAGATATTGTTAAAAGCAAAAAACTGGGTATAGATTTAAAAAAACATGAAAAAAACGATATACAATATTTTTCACCTAATCAAGAAAGTAAACTTATTGAAAATATTGAAAGTTTAGTTAAAAAAGGATATTCTGTTAGAAAAGCCTGTCTAGAGTTGTCTGGCGGAGATTTAAACCTTATGCTTCGCTATCAGAATAAATATCGTAACTTTCTTTTAAAAAATCAAAAACAAACCCTGCCAAACAATATTATTTCTTTCTCTTCAAGACAAAAACCGCTTCTTTCAGATGCTGACATAAATTCATTGTTTTTAGGACTTGTCAGACTTGTAAAACGTAGCGCTGTTGAAGAATTTTCAAATAAACTTAAAGACCAAAAAGAAAGTGCCAATCAATCGCTTAGACAAATGCTTGTTGATTTAAATAAAAAGGATAAAGAAATTGACAAACTTAAAGAAGAACTTGTTAAACTTAAACTTGAAAACTCACGACTTGTTCAAAACATGATGAAAATAAAGTGTGAAAAAGTGCAAAAACTTAAAAATTCAAAAAATTTAGTTTTTACAAATTAAAAGTGGTATTGCCACTTTTTTCTTTACACAAATCATCTTTTATGATAAAATAACTTTATGAAAATTAATGTTGTGACCGGCGAAAATTTATATTTTGCTGGCAAAAACCTAATTCAAGAGATTGACGATAGCGATAAAAACATTACTCATCTAGTATTAGTGCCTGACCGCTTTTCTTTGCAGATTGAAAATTTAATTATGGACGAAAAAAAACTTCTTTCAACTTTTAATATTGAGGTGCTGGGATTATCTCGGCTTGCAAACAGAGTTTTAAAAGAGTTTGGTCTTAAAGGAGAAACTTTAAATAGTGACGACACTCTTCTATTAACCGAGCAGGCAATACAAAATGTTAAGCATGAATTCAAATCTTTTAAAAAAACTTCAATTAGTTTTGCTCAAGAAGTAAGCAAGGTTATTTTACAATTCAAAAGTTCTCGATTGCAACCAAAAGATGTGGTTGCAAAAGGTTGCTCTATTGCTATTCAAAACAAATATCATGATTTAGGATTAATTTATCAAGAGTATGAAAATTTGACGACTGGTTTGCTGGACGCCAACAAAATTTTAAAACTTTTTAGTCAAACAATTTTAAAGGAAAAAATTTTAGAAAACACCTATCTCTATCTTGTTGGATTTGACAGTTTTACAAGCGAAATGTTTGAGATTATTTCGTCACTTGCAAAGTCTTCAAAAGGGGTTTTTATTGCCTTGCCAAAAGCAAAAATACAAGGGAACGCATACATTTATGAAGATGACATTTTGAATAAATTGACTCAACTTTGCAGTCAAGAAAATATTACAATTGAAGTGCAAGAAAAATCTTCAGTTTTGCAAGTTGGTCAGACTGCGATTGTTGAAAAGATGTTTGCAAGCCTTGCGAATTCGATAGAAAACCAAGATTATTTCATGCCTATTGCCTGTCAAAGCCTATTGCAAGAGGTTACAACAGTTTGTAAAATTATTTCAAATTATGTAAGGCAAGGTGGACGATTTAGTGACATTAATATTGCTTGCAGCAATCTTGAAAAATATCTGCCATATCTCCAAAGATGTTTTTCGCTTTTTGACATCCCTTATTTTGCAGATATTTCAATTTCGTCGCAAAGTCTCATGCTTTCAAATGCAGTGTTTACTTTTTTGCAAGTGGTGGCAAGTCATTTTTCAAATCAAAGCCTGCTTGACTTTTTCTCTCTTCCTTTAAATAAAAATGCGAGTCTTGATAGGATTTTAAAAATTATTAGAGAAAAAAATATTCACAAGTTTAGCATGCTTATGAAAAATTTGTCACATTTGGCTAAAGAAGAATTAACTCTTTTTGATAACTTATCAAAAGCAAATACCTGCAAAGATTATTGTTTAATGGTGGAAAATTATATTGAATTTGTGATAGATGAATATAATCAAATTTTGCAAGAATTGCAGGAAAAATATATGGTTGAATACAACCTTAATGTTCAAGCATTAAAAAATATAATCAAAGCGTTAGACAGCATTAAAAAATATCAGGCTGAATATGAGATATCAATTCAAGAGTTTATCAAAAAACTAAAACTTTTGTTGTCTTTCAATCAAGTTTCAACTGTGCCAACCTATGTTGACAGCGTTATGATTGGCGACGCAACAACAAGTTATTTTAGCGAAAATAAAATTTTGTTTGTTTTGGGTGGCGGAGAAGCCTTGCCAACAACAGTTCAAGACAATGGTTTAGTTTCAGACAACGAAATTGCAAATGTCAACTTTATAAGAAAGTTAGAGCCTAGCATTCGCATGATAAACCGACGAAATAGATTTAAACTTTTCAATCTTTTATCTCTTGGCAGGGATAGGCTTTTTGTAACCTATAGAACAATAAACAGTGATGGCAAGAAAATTGAATTACCAAACTTTATTGCAAATCTTTGTGAAATTTTTAATGTTAAACCAAAGTCAGTAAATTATCTTTTTAGGAGTTTTGACAATAATGATGAAAGCTTTATGTTTGGTTTAGGGTCAAAGAAAAACGCAATAAACGACTTTGTAGGCGGGCAAAAATTAGATGCTTTTACATCAAGACAAATGGCAAGCCTGTCTAAAACTTTGAATATTGAACTTGAAAAATTTAATCTTGAACGTGACCAAATAAGTGGAGATATGCAAGACCTTTTCTTTCCAAAAAATTATACAAAAGTCACTCAACTTGAAAGATATTTTTCCTGTCCATTCAAGCATTTTGTAAGTTATGGACTTAAACTTGACGAAAGCAGACAGCAAGAACTTGATGCACGCGACATAGGCAATATTTGTCATAAATGTGCAGAACTTTTTGTTAAACAAAATTTGAATAACATCAAAACGCTTAACGATAATGACATAAATGAATTTTTATCAAATAGTTTGTCAGAGATTTTTAAAAGTCTTAATTTGTTTGATGCTATTAATGAAAGTGATGACAATATTGCTTTAAAGGCTTATATTTTTAAGCAATGTCAAAGTGTATTAGAAAAAATTTGTTATGAACAAAAATACTCGTCTTTCAATCCTGTTTATGTAGAAAAAAATCTTGAAGGCTTAAGTTTAGATGTTAAAAATAAAAATTTAGCACTTATTGGCAAAGTTGACAGAATTGACATTTTTGACGATTATTTTAGAATTATAGATTATAAAACAGGCAAAGTTAATCCTATAATTAAAGATTTATATTATGGCGACAAACTTCAACTTTTCATCTATCAACAAGGTGTGGCAAAAAATATTAAACTTAAACCGGCAGGGGCTTTATATTTTGACTGCAAGTTTGACTTTACAGAAGATGACAACAGCGAAATTTTAAAAGGACTAATTGAAAATGACGACCAAGTTGTTTCGGCTTATGACAACCGTCTTGGAGTTCAAGAAAAAAGCGACCTATTGTCTATTGGGCTTAGAAAACAGGCAAAAGACGGTTCATCTTTTAAAGGCAGTGCAATTGCCAAAAATGGACTTGCCTATTTGGAAGAATATGCCAAACGAATTGCCAGCAAGGCGGTTGAAGAAATTTTAGACGGTTACATTTTGCCAAAGCCAGATGAAAGTGCATGCGACAAATGTCAATATAAGGGGATTTGCCTTTATGATGACAAAAAGGGTGTGAGAAAAAAAGGTAAAGTTAGCGAAGATGACATAGACAAAATTATCAATGGAGGCAACAATGGCAGAATTTAAACCAACAAATGAACAGCTTGAAATTTTAAACAACACATCAAAAAACCTTGTTGTTTCTGCTTCTGCGGGGAGCGGAAAAACTGCAGTGCTTGTTGAATATATAACAAAACTTGTCTGCAAAAACCTTGTTCCACTAAAAAAACTTCTTGTGCTAACATTTACCAATGTGGCAGCCAATGAAACTAAAGAAAGACTTTTAAAATCTCTTCAAGCAAAAGCCCCTACAAAATATATATTAGAGCAAATTGACACTTTGCCAACGGCAGATATTTGCACCATTGACTCATTTTGTGAAAGGCTAATTAAACGCAATATTGAAAAATGTCAATTAGATGAAAGTTTTTCTGTTGTTGATGAAAGCGAAAGTTTAAAACTTAAAAACCAAGCCTTCTGTGATGCTTGTGAAAAGTGTTTGCAAGAGAATTGTCAAAGTTATTTATACATTTACTCTTCTTTCAAAAAAAATAAAAGCAAAATATTTGAGTGTTTACAAAACATTGAAAGTTTTTGTGATGCTCTAAAAAATCCAAACCAATTTATTGAACAAATTAAAAACAATCAAAGTGAGTTTTATAAAACTGCATGTTGTGACCTTTTGCTAAGTTATAAAGAAAGGACTCAAAAAATCATAACAAATTTAGAGGAAATTTTGGCTTGTGAAATCAATCAAAAATATAAAGACGTCGCAGTAAAAACTTTAACCTTGGCACAGCAGTTAAAGTTTGAAGATTTGATAGAGCTTATAAGAATGTCTATAGGTATTGAAATATTGCCAAGCATGCCTAGACTTTCTCCAAGCGAAAAAGATGAAGCCATTGCAAATAAATTGTCAAAAGCAAAAGACGAATTAAAAAATCTTTTAAAAGAACTTTCGGCATTCAATTTTTCAGATAACAATCTTTTGACTGCAACTCAGCAAGGCAAGCTTAGTTTGGCTTTAATAAACCTTTATTGCCTTTACAAAGAAAATTATCAAAAACTTAAGCAAGAACAAGATAAACTCGATTTTGCAGATATTGAACATTTTGCAAGTCAACTTTTAGAAAATTCAGAAGTTTTAAGCAAAGTTCAAGATGAATATGACTATACCTTTGTTGATGAATATCAAGACACCAATTTTTTGCAGGAAAACATTATCAAAAAGGTTTGTGCGTTAAAAAACTTTGTTGGCGTTGGCGACCCTAAACAAGCTATCTATGGATTTAGACATGCAAGCATGGAAATCATGAACAGAGATATTGAAGACTTTTCTAGTTGCAACAATAGCAAAGCGGTTTTCTTGCGTGGCAACTTCCGAAGTGACAAGCGAGTGCTTGACTTTGTCAACAGTGTTTTTTCGCCACTTATGAAAAAAGATAATACTGGCATTGATTATCTTTCTTCTTCTATGCTTGACGGAAAGGCAGAATATGAAAATGATGGAAATAAAGCCGTAGAAGTTTGCTTTGTGAAAAACCAAGAAACTCAAGTTTCGAAAGAATACACTCAAGTTTATAGCGTAAAGCAGGCGTCTATTGTCCAAGAAAATGCCGACCTTTTGGAAGCCAATGCAATTTGCACTTATGTTGACGACCTTTTAATGAGCAAGATTTATGATGCAAAAACGAAAGAATGGCGAAAGGTTGAACCATGCGACATTGCCATTTTAATGCGTGGTCGAAATTCGCTTATGCAAACTTTGGCATCAACACTTGAAAGCAATGGCTATCCTGTCATTTCAGATGATAAAACAGACCTTTGCGATAATAGTGAAATTCAAGTATTGTTAAATTTGTTAAGGTTTTGCTTAGACAAAGACAATCAAATTGCCTTTGTCTCACTTCTTCTTTCAAAGTTTGGCAATATGACGGTGCAAGAACTTAGTCAAATTGCAATTCAAAACAAAGATAAAAATCTATTTGAAGTTCTTTTAATTTCAGAAAATATAAAGGTAAAAGATTTGTTGAAAAAAATTCAAACTTTTAAAGACGAAGTTTATATACTTGGAATTAGGCGTGCGTTTGAATTATTGTTTGAAAGAAGTGATTATTTTGCCTATCTGAAATTTTTAGGCGACGACCAAACTCAAAAGGTAGAAAAATTTTTAAATATAATTTCAGAAAGTGGGTTTGTCAGTCAAATTGCATCACTATTAAGTTATTTAGAAAACCTGTCGTCTGGCAAAACTTTAAGTGAAAGTCAAGCCAATGCAATTAACATTATGGTTACACATGCAAGCAAAGGAATGGAATTTCCTATCGTGATTTTAGCGGGCTGTGGAAAGAATATTTTTTCGCCACTCAAAACGCCTTATATTTTGACAGAAAAATATGGACTATCGACAATGGAATTTAGTCAAGAGTCAATGTTGAAAACAAAAACGCCACAATTGGAGAGTGCAAAATTGTTTAAAAAACGACGAGAATATATTGATGAGCTTATGATTTTCTATGTCGCTTTGACTCGTGCAAAAAATAAACTTATTTTAACAGGCGAATATGACCCGCAGGACTTTGACAAACAACAGGATTTTTATAAAGGCAAATGTTATTTTGATTGGCTTATGATGAGTTTAACTGAGCAAGACATGCAAAAAATAAAATCAAGCGAAGCTTGTTCAAACCAATTTGCAAACTTTATTAAGGTTGACAAAGTTGAGTTTTTAAAGACAATTCAAAAAGAAAATTTAATTTATGAAGAAGATAAAAATTTAACACAAAAACTTCAAAACTATTTTGACTTTGTCTATCCAAATTTAGATTTATCTCAAATTCAATTTAAAAACTCGGTAACAGGATTGTTAAAATTAGATATTGATGACAAACAGGAAAAAGATTATGGCAATATCGTCAAAACATCAATTAATAAATTTTCGGCAAGCGAAGTTGGAACAATTTATCATGAAGTTTTAAAAGATATAGATTTTTCACAAATCAATACTCTTGAAGATGTGAAACAAAAAGTTGATTGGCTTTGTCAAACTGGATTTATTTCGCTAGAAGAAAAAAATATTTTGGATATTGAATTAATTTTTAAAGATATTTTAATTTTAAAAAATTTAACAAAAGACAAAAAAATATATAAAGAAAAACCTTTTATTATGAAAATTTCTCTTGATGAAATTTTAAATACTTCTCATAAAGAAAAAGTATTAGTTCAAGGCATTGTTGACATGTTTGCCGTAGGCGATGAAAATATTTTAGTCGACT
>CAMUGK010000025.1 GCA_947088415.1 uncultured Bacillota bacterium
AAAGACGAATTTAAGTCTTTTATCTTTTACTTTATTTTATTATTTTAATTAAATAATAATCATTAAACAATTGTTTGCTTTTTTTATTTTTTTATAGTAAAATAAACAAAGGAGAAAAACTATGCTTCAAGTTAAAAATTTGTTTTTAAAATATACAAGAGAATATTTTGCCCTTTATGATATTAATATTGATGTTGAACAAGGCGAAAGTGTGGCATTGGTCGGCGAAGATGAAAGCGGAAAAACTTCGCTTTTGCGTGTTCTTGCTAAACTTGAAAAACCAAGCAAGGGGAATGTTTACATTAAAGATATTCCACTAAAAAAACTCAATTATAAAACCGATATAAGCGCAGGTTATGTTCCTGCTAAGCCAGCCTTTTTTGAAAAAAAGACTGTTTATGAAAACTTTAAATATATTTTAAAAGAACGCGGACTTTCTGCAAGTGAAATTGAAAATAAGATTAACAAAGTTTTGATTGAATATTCTATTGAAAATCTTAAAGATAAAAAGGTTGGCGATTTGAGTTTGGAAGAGCAATATGTGCTTTCATTTATTCGTCTATCTTTCCGTGAACTTGAACTTTTGATGGTGGACAATATTTTTGATAATATCAGCGAAGAAACAAAAGAAGTTGTTTTATCTTTAATCAAACAACTTAAAACAAAAAATACAACTTTAATTGTTGCAACAACTAAGTCAGAAATAGCAAGCAAGGTTTGTAAACGCAAAATTTTCTTTAAAAATGGGTCAATTGTTGAAAATTAAAAAAACAGCCGATGGCTGTTTTTTTAATATAGTTATTAAGTTGATAATTTAAAGTGTTTGATTTTTAGGCATATCATTTTGAGTTGAAGATTGAGATTTAACTTCGCTCTTTTTTTCATCTTTTTTCTTTTTGTTAAGGGCTGAAAATAGGCTCATTAAATTATTTGAATTGTCTCCGCCTTGAGATGATAAGAGAGATGAAAGCATGTCAAAATTTCCATCTGCTTTACCATTCATCATTGAAAGAAGAAGGGGGAGCAAATTATTTTGCAAGCCTTGATTATTTTGTTGAGTATTTGAATTATTTTCAAAATTTTGTGAATTATTGCCAGAAGAATATGCTTCCACAGGATAGAGTGGTGGCATATTTTTTGTATCGCTGTTTTGTTGATTATTTTGAGGTTTATTCAAGCCGTTCAAAAGATTTTGTAAAATGTTATTTTCCATACTAAATATATATTCTGCTTTTAAAAAATTAGTGCAACAATTATAATTTTATAGACATATAATATAGCAGGAGGTTTTATGAAAAAGAGTTTATGGGACTATGGAGAACAAAAATTAAATAAAGATGTTCAAAAAAATCAAGTGCGAGAAGAAGATGTTATTCGTGAATATGACAAAATAAAAAACATGTCACAAAATGAGGCACAAAATAATCTTATGGCAGAAGTATTAAATCAAAAGCAAAACGGGACTTTTGATTTTCAAAAACTTGCAAGTCAAGTTGAAAGTCTTAAAGGGTATTTACCAGAAAAGGATTTTGAAAATTTAAAAGGAATGTTAGAAAGCTTAAAATGAATTTTGATAAAATAGATAAAATGCTTTTACATAGGGTTACAACCTTTTCAGAAGATAAAAAAACCGATTGTTTTGTCAAGGTTAACAACTTTGATAAAATGAGAAATTATTTTAAAAATAAAAACATTGATGTTTTACATGAATATTTATTCATAAATACTTTTCGTATAAGCGTCAACAAAAATCAACTTTTTTCTTTGTCTACACTAGGAAATGTCAACAAAATCTTTTCAGTTGCAAGTGCAAGTGTGCTCGTTAATGTCAGCAAAGAAATTTTAGGTGCAAATCAAACTGCATTGACTGGCAAAGGTGTGACGGTTGCATTTATTGATACAGGCATATCATCTCACTGTGATTTTTTAATAGGCAAAAAACGAATTAAATTTTTTAAAGATTTCATTTTAGACAAAGCACATAATTATGACGATAATGGACATGGAACATTTGTTGCAGGAGTTTGCAGTGGTGGTGGAGTTCTTTCTGCTGGAAGGTTTTCTGGTTTTGCACCACAAACGGATATAGTTTCACTTAAAGCATTGAATGGTCTTGGCGAAGCGTCAGCAGATAAAATATTGGACGCTATGGAATGGGTTTATCAAAATCATGAGAAGTATAACATTAAAGTGGTGTGCATGAGTTTTGGCAGTGAGCCGTTAGGCTTTAATGACCCAATCATGAGCGGGGCAGAAGCATTATGGAAGGAGGGCGTCACGGTTGTCGCAGCTGCTGGCAATAGTGGGCCAGAATATCAAACTATAAAAAGTCCGGGGGTTAGTAGTCAGATTATAACAGTAGGTGGCTTTGATGACAACCGAATTGAAAATGGGTTTAATGAAGACTTTTTTGAAATTGCAAATTTTTCTTCACGTGGCCCAGCTTTTAAAAGATTCAAACCAGATTGTGTTGCACCTTCTGTTGATATAACATCGTGTGGAATTCAAAAGGTTTATACCACTCTTTCAGGAACAAGTGTGGCAACCCCAATGATTGCAGGACTTGCATGTTTGCTTCTTGAAAAAGAGCCAGCATTGTCGCCAAATCAAATTAAAAATATATTACTTGCAAATTCAAAACCAATAACATTAAATAAAAATTTTGAAGGTTTTGGTTATCCTAATTTAAAAAAATTTATATAAAAAAGTGGCGTTGCCACTTTTTTAACTTAATGGATTTTTCTTTTCAACTTTTTTAATAATTTCAATAATTTTATCGCAGGAATTAAAATTTTGCGTATTTTTCATGTTATTTTCAAATTTTTGGCTATTTTTTATTAAATTATCTAATTTTAAGAAAAACTTTTTTTTGTCAAATCCCTCTTCTTCTAACATGTCAGCAATGCCTAGTTTTGAAAACAATTTGGCATTTTGAATTTGGTCACCACGAGAACAAGCCTTAGAAAGTGGAATTAAAAGACTTGGAATTTTGTTTGCTAAAAGTTCATTTATAACCCCAGAACCAGCACGTGAAATTGCAAAGTCGGCAAAGGCATAATAATCGCCAATATTATCAGCATAAGAAACTTGAAGATAATTTTTGTGTTTAATCTCTTGACTTGCTTGTTTGCCTGCAATATGAACAATATTAAATTTTTTTGTTAACTCATCCAAGTTTTCCCAAACCTTTTCATTGATAAATTTTGCACCTAAAGACCCCCCAATAACAAGAAGGTTTGCAAGCGACTTGTCAAAGTCTCCACAATTTAAAATTTTAAGTTTGCTTCCTTTAAGTACCTTTTCGCGAAGAGGTTGACCTGTGAAAACACATTTTTTATTCTTGGCAGTTTCTCTAAATGTGCAACACATTATATCGCATTTTTTTAAAATGATTTTATTGGCAAGGCCAAAAGATAAATCGCTTTCATGGCTTATAATAGGAATGCCAAGTTTTTTGCCAGCAATCACTGTTGGCAGAGAAACAAACCCGCCTTTTGAAAAAATTACATTAGGTTGAATTTGTCTTAAAATTTTTTTTGCTTCTCTAACGCCTTTAAAAAGTTTGATTGGGATAAGCAAGTTTTTTAAAGTTAATTTTCTTTCAAGTTTGGCAGCACTAATTTCGTGAAAAGTTATTTTTTTTTCTTTACTTAAAATTTCTTTTTCCATTCCGTTTGAGCCAACAAAATGAATCTCATATTCTTCCTTTAGTTTTTCAGCAACAGCAAGGGCGGGGTAAACATGCCCAGCAGTTCCACCACCAGTCAAAACAATCTTCTTCATAATCTTCTCCTTGAAAGTATTATACGCTAAAACTGCTGAAAATATTTTAATGAATAAATATGCATAAATATAAATAATAATGCAATAAATTTCAATTTAAAAAATATCTCAAATTTAGCGAATTTTGTTTTTAATTTTTTTATTTTTTTGATATAATTTAGTTAACAATAAAAGTTAGGAGAAGTTCATGGCTGAACAAAATTATGATTCAAAAGACATTGTTGTTCTTGAAGGACTTGATGCGGTTAGGTTAAGACCAGGCATGTATATTGGAACAACAGGCATAAAAGGGCTTCATCATCTTTTATGGGAAATTGTTGACAATGCTATTGACGAAATTGCAAATGGTTATGGTGACACTATTACAATCACGCTTAATAAAGACGGCTCGGCAACTGTTGAAGATAATGGTCGTGGCATTCCTGTGGACATGCACCCAACACTTCACAAGAGTGGTGTAGAAGTTGTTTATACAACCTTGCACGCAGGTGGAAAGTTTAATAACAACAACTATAAATTTTCTGGCGGTCTTCATGGTGTTGGTGCTTCTGTAACGAATGCGTTGTCAAAATGGTGCAGGGTTGAAGTTTTTAAAAATGGCAAGGAGTATGAAATTTCTTTCCATTCATATAAAGACGAAAATGGCAAAATGCACAGTGGTAAAGCTGAGTATCCTTTACGAGAAGTGGGCAATACAAAAAAATCTGGAACAAAAGTTACATTTTTGCCAGATAGTGAAATGTTTGGCTCATTAAAATTTAATCTTGAAACCATTGCGGTTAGAGCAAGAGAACTTGCATTTTTAAATAAAGGTTTAAGACTTGTTTTAATTGACCAAAACTCTGAATACCAAGAGACCTTTCATTATGAAGGTGGAATTGCAGATTTTGTAACTTATCTTGTTGAAGGCAAAAACAAAATGTTTTCAAAACCTGTATATTTTCATGCTGAAGATAAGAATTTTGATTTGGAAGTTGCTTTTATTTACACAGATAGTTACACCGAAAACTCTTTCTCTTTTGTAAACAACATTCCAACCATTGAAGGTGGAACTCATGAGACTGGTTTTAAATCGGCTTTTACAAAAGTTATGAATGATTATGCTCGAGGTGAAGGCTTTTTGAAAGATAAGGAAGATAACCTTTATGGCGAAGACTTCAGGGAAGGTATAACAGTTGTTTTAAATGTCAAAATGAACAATGTTCAATTTGAAGGTCAAACCAAAACTAAACTTGGCAATCCTGAAGCCAAAACTATGGTTGAAAGTTTAACTATAAAAGAATTAAGTAAATTCTTATCGGATAAGAAAAATTCGACCATGGCAGAAGTAATTGTAAACAAAGCAAAAGGTGCTGCAAAAGTTAGACTTGCTGCCAAAAAAGCAAAGGAACTTACACGTGCTAAAAACTCAGCTGAAAACTTTAATCTTGTTGGCAAACTTGCTGCTTCAACGTCAAGAAATAAAGAGAAAAATGAACTTTTTATTGTCGAAGGCGATTCTGCGGGTGGAAGTGCAAAACAAGGAAGAGATAGACGTTTTCAAGCAATCTTGCCACTTAGAGGAAAACCACTTAATGCCGAAAAGAAGCGTATTGACCAAGTGCTTGCAAATGAAGAAATAAGAACTATTATATCTGCACTTGACACAGGCTTTGGCGAAGATTTTGATTTGTCCACACTAAGATACAATAAAGTTATCATTTTGTCCGATGCCGATCAAGACGGTGCCCATATAAGAGCAATACTTTTGACATTTTTCTTTAGATATATGCGAGAATTAATCAATGATGGTCATGTGTATATTGGCATGCCACCGCTTTATAAAGTTTATAAAAAAGATTATTGTGAATATGTCTATTCAGATGCCGAATTGCCACAGGCAATCACAAGAGCAGGAAAGGGATATTTAATTCAACGATATAAAGGTCTTGGCGAAATGAATCCAGAACAACTTTGGGAAACAACCATGGACCCTGACCATAGAACTTTGGTGCAAGTGACTATTGAAGACGCTGCCGAAGCCGAGAAAATGGTTACAACACTTATGGGCGATAATATCGAAGCAAGAAAAGCCTATATAAACCAACATGCAAACTTTGATAAAGAAGATGATTTTATTAAAAATTATAAAGAAAACAAATAAAAATTCATGTCGGCATTTAGACTAAATTGAAAAAGAGAATTTAAAGTGCGACAATGAAAACAAAACCAAAATACTTTATGAGGTTAATATGAGCGAAAAAGATAAAAATGACGGAATAGTTGAAGGACAAACAAGTTTGTTTGGCGAAGAAGAAAACCTTAAAAAAGACGAATGGGGCTTAGAAAACAACGAAGCCAGTGAAGAAAATAATGGCATTGTGACTAAGTCACTTCGTGCTGTTTTGCATGAATCAATGATTCCTTACACAGAAACTGTTGTTATGGATAGAGCCTTGCCACGTGTTGAAGATGGTCTTAAACCTGTTCAACGCCGAATCTTATATGCTATGCTTGAACTTGGCATGACACCAGATAAGCCTTATAGAAAATCTGCAAGACTTGTAGGGGATTGTTTAGGTAAATATCATCCACATGGAGATAGCTCGGTTTATGATGCCATGTGTCGTATGAGTCAAGACTTTGTTCTTCGCGCTCCACTTGTTGACGGTCATGGAAACTTTGGTTCTATTGACGGCGATAGCCCTGCTGCAATGCGTTATACAGAAGCAAGAATGGCACCTCTTGCACTTGAACTTTTAAGAGATTTAGATAAAGATACAGTAAGGTGGAGTTTAAACTTTGATGATACTCTCAAAGAACCAGATATGCTTCCCGGACGCTTTCCAAACCTTTTGGTTAATGGTGCATCAGGCATTGCTGTTGGTGTTGCAACCAATATTCCACCACATAACCTAGGCGAAGTTATAGACGGCGTGGTTGCATATATAGATAGTCCTTCAATTAAACTTTCTGAAATGATGAAAATCATAAAAGGTCCAGACTTTCCAACAGGTGGAGAATTAATTTTAGGCGAAGGTATTCAGTCGGCATATGAAAACGGAAAAGGTAAAATAGTTATGCGTGCAAAAGTATCGGTGGAAACTTCTGGCGATAAAACAAATCTTGTTATAACCGAACTTCCTTATCAAGTTAATAAAGCACAATTACTTCAAAAAATAGCCGAACTTAAAGAAAGTGAAAAAGAAAAATATGCATCTATTGCCGAAATTCGTGATGAAAGTGATAGAACAGGCATGCGTGCAGTTATAAGATTGAAAAAAGATGCAAAACCAAAGAAAATTCTTGAAAATCTTTTTAAATCGACAGCACTTCAGTCTTCATTTGGAATAAATATGGTGGCAATCGCAGGCGGAAAACCAAAACAAATGGGACTTATGGAAATAATTTCATACTATACAGCATATCAACGTGAAATTATTATAAGAAGAACCAAGTTTGACCTTAATGCCGCAAAAGAAAGAGCACATATTGTTGAAGGACTTTTAATTGCAATCAAAAATATTGATGAAGTTATTAAAATCATTAAAAAATCGGCAAGCGTAGGCGAAGCTAAACAAAACCTGCGTGCAAGATTTAGCCTTTCAGAAAAACAGGCACAAGCAATCTTAGATATGCGTCTTGCAAGGCTTGTTAACTTGGAAGTAAATAAACTTGAAGAAGAACTTAAAGAACTGAAAGAAAAAATTGAACTTTTTGAAAAAATTTTAGCTTCCAAAAAAATGCAGTTAGAAATTGTTAAAAAAGAACTTCTTGAAGTTAAACGCAAATTTGCAAATCCAAGAAGAAGCCATATTTTAAAATCTGACGATATTAAACTTGAACAAGATACTTCGACAAAAGGTGGTGAAATTCAAGAAAAAGGTGGCTATGTTCTTGCTTTAACAGCAGGTTATACAATCAAAAAAGTTACAGCAAAAAATTATTCAATGTCGCAAAAGAATTTAGGTGATGGCGCAAGCATAACCGATGTGGTAACTCAAATTGATACCTTGTCATCAAATGATGTTGTTTTCATGTTCACAAATCTTGGAAATTGCCTTAAAATTAAGTTAGAAAATGTTAAAGAATGCAAATGGCGAGATAAAGGCATAAACCTTGCAAACCTTGAAAATAATGCTGAAAAAGATGAATTTGTTGTCAAATTTATGACCTTGCCAAAAGAAGGCGAAATTCTTTTCTTTACTAAACAAGGCATGGTTAAAAAGTCGCTGGCAAGTGACCTTAATGTAAATAAAACCTTCTATCAAGCAATAAAACTTAATGATAAAGACCAAGTTATTGGCGTTGAAGAAGACAAAAAAGGGAAAAGCATTTTAATGCTTTCTCGCCTTGGCATGTCGCTAAACTTTGATAAAACAGACATTCCAACTCAAGGCAGAATTTCTGGCGGGGTTAAAGGAATAAATCTTGATGACACAGATAATGTTGTCTTTGCATCGCAAACCGAATTTATAAGCGTTGTTGTTGTGACAAATAATGGCTATATCAAAAAATTAAACTTGTCACAATTCCCATTGTCACAAAGATATAGAAAAGGTTTAAAATATATCAATTTTGCAAAAGATAGCAAAGAAGTAATATTTGCAAACCGTGGAGATAAAACATTGGCTGTTGATTTCGGTTTAAAAATTCTTCCATTAGACACCAAAAAAATTCCAGAAAGTGAACGATTGACAACAGGAAATGAAATAATCAAGAAAAAGTTTTTCTCAATAAATCAATTTGTAATTTAAAAACAGCCAATGGCTGTTTTTATTTTAATAAAAATACAAAATATTGCACATTGCTTGTTTTTTTTGCTAAATTTTGTTAAAATAATATCATGGTTGTTGAAGCAAAGATTATTGAATTCTTGCAAAGCAATGCAAGCGTTGGGTGGATAACATTTTTTGAAATTGTTACAAGTTTGGCAAGTTTTTTGGGACTTATTATTTTTGCAATTATTATTTTCTGTAAAAATAAAAAACTTTCACTTGTTTATATGTTATCTTTTGGTTTTGTCGCTTTATTTAATTTATGTGTCAAACATATTGTTAAACGTCCAAGACCTTTTGATAGTTATTCAAACATTTTAAATCTTGCCAATGAAAATGGTTACAGCATGCCGTCATCACATTCGGCAATTGCTGGAATGACAGCAGTGTTTCTTGTCTTCTATGCTTTTAAACTTACAAAATCTAAATTAGTTCGAGTGTTAACCATAATTTGCATGTCACTTTTTGTATGTTTAATTTGCTTATCTCGCATGGTGTTAGGTGTGCATTATTTGACAGATACGATTGCTGGTGTGGCAGAAGGTATTGTTCTTGGACTACTTTCTTTAAAGGCCTATAATGGCTTAGAAAAGGCTTTAAACAACAAGCCTACAAGATAAGGAGAAATAATGAAAAACGGAATATGCATTGAAACGCATAATGAAGATGAAACAATCAAGGTTGCCCAAAAGATTGCTGGTGTTTTGCAAAAGGGAGACATTTTACTTTTAGTTGGCGACTTGGGTGCTGGGAAAACCCATTTTGTTAAAGGGTTAGTTAAAGGTGTTGGCGGAAAAGATTTGGTTACAAGTCCAACTTTTACAATATTAAATACATACGAAAGTGGAAGCGTGATAATCAATCATTTTGATATGTATCGCTTGTCTAACATGGAAGAAGCGTTAGAGCTTGGTTTTCAAGAATATTTTGACAAAAACACCATGAATGGAGTGAGTGTTGTTGAATGGCCAAGTCAGGTTGAAGGATTAATCAATCCGCCATATTATATGGTTGAAATTAAAAAAACAGAAAACCAAAACACAAGAAAAATTTATTTTGGGAAGGTGAACAAATGATAGCAATATCTTCGGCATTTTCAAAAACTTTGATTGCTATAGATTTAAAAGGTAAACAAGAATTTGTTGAGCTTGATGAAAAAGTTAAGCAATCAGAAAATCTTTTAAAATATATAGATGAAATGTTGGATAAAAACAACCTTTTAATAAAAGATAATAACGAATATGGTGTGGTTATTGGGCCAGGGTCTTTCACGGGGCTACGTATTGGTTTAGCACTTATTAAAGGGCTTTGTGCGGGCAGTCAAAACAAAAATAAAGTGGTTGGAATTTCGTCACTTGATTTTCTCGCTTTTGAATATATAAAAAAATATAAACCAAGTCATGATTTTGTTTGTGTGATTAATGCTTTAAGTGGACTTGGGTTTGTTTGTGAATATTCATGTAGCGGCGAAAAACTTGGCGAAGAAAGTTTGCAAGAACTTGAAAAATTAAAAGAAAATAAACTTATAAAAATTGGTTTAGTGGGAGAAAATATAGCCGATATACAAGTCGACTTTACGGCAGAAAGTTTGCTTGAACTTGCAGAAAAATATATTTTACAAGGAAAAATAAGCGATGAAAAAACATTAAGCCCTGTCTATTTACGCAAAAGTCAAGCAGAGAGTGCATTGGACGAAAAAAATCTTAAAAAATCTTAATTTTTTATTAAATTTTAGTGGACTTTTAAGGCGTAGTTATGTAATATAAAGGAGAATGCTTTGTCAAACTAATTTGCATTAAAAATTTTTTAAAAAATATTGCTAATTTGGTTGCAAAGTTTTAATTTTTAGCATATAATATGCAAAATTAAGGAGTGAATATGAAAAAACCAGTTTATGTAAGATGCCCTAGATGTGAGCTTAATTACATTCAAAAAAAAGATAAACTTTGCTCTGTTTGCAAAGCAGAGCTTGCGGCTAAGGACGAATATATTGATGATATGGATTTAGATCTTTGTCCTATTTGCAAGACAAATTATATTCAATCAGATGAAATTATGTGTGCTTCTTGTCTTAAGGAACATCAAAATGAAGATGGAGAACTTTCTGCTGATTGGGAAGAATATCTTACTCGTGAAGATGATGAAGATGAAATGACAATTGAAGATGAAACAGGCGATATGGCATCTGTTACTGATATAACAGAATCAAGCATGCTTGATGACGCAGAAATTGCCCCTGACCTTGACTTTGATGACGATGATAGTTTAAGTTTTGACGATGACGAACTTGACATGGAAGGTGAAGAAGAGGATGAAGAAGACGAAGATGATGATTTTGACTTTGATGACGACGATTTAGACGATTTTGACGATGATTATGACGATGACGATGAATAGTGCTGGGGAGTCACCACTCGGCAAACAATTGTCGTCATTTCGACAAGAGTCCGTAGGATGATGTTGAGAAATCTCAAAAATAATGTAATACACAAAAAGGTGTTATGTTTTCTAGTTGGTTGCTGACACAAAGACCTCGAAAACATAACACACTTTTTGTTTAAGTAACAATAACAATCGCCTAGCCCTTGGGTTGTAAAAAAAGATTAAAGCAATTTGCTTTAATCTTTTTTCTTTGCAATTTCTTTTTGACGTTTTGTTTCATCAGATGCAACTCGTTTTTCAATTGCAATAAGATATTCAGGGTTTGAAACCTTAACAATTTGTTCTTTTAAAATGTCAATCTTTTGTTGCAATCTTGCAAGTTTGCTTGCATAAGATTTAAATTCACGTTCAGTATCCTTTGTAATCTTACCTTTGCTTGAAAGTCTTGCATCTTTAATCATTTGTTTATGGTCGTCTTCAAGAAGTTTCTTTTGCTCTTCCATGTCAGCAAGGTTTGC